>JAHFDC010000181.1 GCA_023249205.1 Candidatus Methylomirabilota bacterium | reverse complement strand
GATCGCCTGGGGACGCGTCCGATCGCCGTCATCCGGTCCAGCGCCTCGGCCGGGGTGGAGCCGACCGAGATGGGCCTGGGTCCCGTCCCGGCCTGCCGCATTGCCCTGGAGCGGGCGGGCCTCAAGTTCGAGGACATTGACCTCATTGACTTCAACGAGGCCTTCGCCGCGCAGGCGCTCGGCGCGCTGAAACTCATGGGGGCGGACCTGGAGCGGGTGAACATTTACGGCGGCGCCATCGCGATCGGCCACCCGATCGGGGCCTGCGGGGCGCGCACCCTGGTCACCCTCCTCTACGCGCTCCAGGACACGGGAAAGCGGTTCGGCCTGGACACGCTCGGGATCGGCGGGGGCCAGGGGGTCACGCTGATCGTGGAACGGGTCTGAGGGGCAGGAGCCTGGACCGGACGGGCCGCAAGCGTGAGCGAGATCCAGCTCAAACTCGACGATCTCCACATGGCCTTCGGTGGGGTGACCGCCCTCGCGGGCGTGAGCCTGGAGGTGCGGCGGGGTGAGATCTTTTCCCTCATCGGTCCGAACGGGGCGGGGAAGACGGTTCTCCTGAACTGCATCAATGGGCTCTACACCCCGCAGAATGGGCGCGTGGTTTTCGAGGGAGAGGAGATCAGCCGGCTCCGACCCTTCAAGCGAGCCCGCCTCGGCCTCGCTCGAACCTTCCAGAAGATTGAACTCTTCAAGGGGATGACAGTCCTGGACAATATCCGCCTGGGCCGGCACATCCACCTCCGGACGGGGCTGCTCGGCGGGCTCGTGTACGTGGGGCGGGCGGCCCGCGAGGAGGTGGAGGAGCGGGAGTTCATCGAGCGCGAGATCATGGACTTCCTCGAGATCCAGCACATCCGCCACAAGATCGTGGGGATGCTCCCGTACGGGCTCCAGAAGCGGGTGGAACTGGGCCGGGCGCTGGCCCTGAACCCGAGGCTCCTCCTGCTGGATGAGCCGATGGCGGGCCTGAACCTGGAGGAAGTGGAGGACATGGCCCGCTTCATCCTCGATGTCAATGAGGAGGAGCGGTGGCGCGTGACCTGCCTGCTCGTGGAACACGACATGGGCGTCGTGATGGACATCTCACACCGGGTGGCGGCCCTCAACCACGGCCTGAAGATCGCCGAGGGTCCCCCCGAGGCCGTCCAGAGCCACCCGGACGTGATCCAGGCGTACCTCGGCGAGGCGCAAGACCTCTATGCCACTCGGCGGTGATGGGACCCTCCCGGCCGCGGATGTCCCGCGGGATCTGACGATTCCCCGACTCTTTCTCCAGGTGGCGCAGCGCCACGGGGATCGCAAGGTCGCGATGCGGGAGAAGGAGTACGGGATCTGGCGGCCCATCACCTGGCGCCAGTACCTGGAGCACGTGCGGGACCTGACCCTGGGGCTCATCGCCCTGGGGCTGACGCGGGGGGACAAGGTCGCCCTAATGGGGGCCAACCGGCCTGAGGGGCTCTGGGCGGAGATGGCGACCCTGTGCGCGGGCGGGGTCGCGGTCTGGCTCTTCCAGGACTGTCTGCTGGACGAGGTTCAGTACATCGTGGATCACGCGGACATCCGCTTCCTGATTGCGGAGGGCCAGGAGGAGGTGGATAAGGGCCTCGCCATCAAGGAGCGCTGCCCGAAACTCGCGCGGATTATCTGGGATGATCCGAGAGGGATGCGGCGCTACGGAGACCCCTGCCTGGTCGGCCTCCAGGAGGTCGAGCGGCTCGGGCGCGAGTTTGGGGCGGCTGAGCCGCGCCGCTTCGAGGAGGCGGTCGGGGCCGGCCACGGGGACGAGATCTGCCTCCTCTTCTACACCTCGGGAACCACCGGGCTGCCGAAGGGGGCCCTCCTCACCCATCACAACATGCTGACGATGGGACAGAACATGCTCCGGGTGGACCCCTGCTCTGCGGAGGACGATTTCGTCTCCTTCCTCCCCTTCGCCTGGATCGGGGAGCAGATGATGTCCATCTCCTGCGGCCTGTGGGCCGGTTTCACGATCAACTTCCCGGAGGGGCCGGAGACCGTCCTGCACGACTTCCGCGAGATCGGCCCGCAGGTGATGTTCTCCTCGACCCGCCTCTATGAGCAGATGCTCCGGTCCGTGCAGGTGAAGCATCTGGATGCCACCCGGCTGAAGCGGAGCGCGTTCCAGGCCGCGATGGCTATTGGGGGCCGCCTGGCCGACCTGAAGTTCGCGCGGCGCGAACCCCCGGCGTGGCTCCGGACGCTTGGGGTCCTGGCGGACTGGGCGGTGCACCGGAAACTGCGCGATCACCTCGGGCTCTCCCGGATTCGGAACGCGTACACGGGGGGCTCCGCCATGGGCCCGGAGCAATTCCGGTTCTTCCACGCGATGAACGTGAACCTGAAGCAGATCTACGGGCAGACGGAGATCGCCGGGATCTCGGTCCTGCACCGGAGCGACGACATCAAGCCGGACACGGTCGGCAAGCCTATTCCCGACACCGAGGTCCGGATCTCGGAGACGGGGGAGATCCTCTCCCGGAGCCCGAGCGTCTTCCTCGGCTACCATAAAGACCCTCAAGCGACGGCTGCCGCGCTCCGGGATGGCTGGCTCCATTCGGGGGACACGGGGTTCCTCGACGGGGACGGCCACCTAGTCTTCTTCGACCGGACCAAGGATATTATCGCCCTGAGCGACGGCACGCGGTTCGCGCCCCTCTACCTGGAGAGCCGCCTCAAGTTCAGCCCGTAGGTGAAGGATGCCTGGGCCATCGGCCACGAGCGGGCCTTTGCGGCGGCCGTCGTCTGCATTGATTACGGTGTTGTGGGGAAGTGGGCCGAGGATCGGGGGATCCCGTACAGCAGTTACGCAGAACTCTCCCAGGATCCGCGGGTCTACGCGCTCGTGGAAGAGACGGTCCGGGCGGCGAACCGGGGCTTGCCCGCCGCCGCGCAGATCCAGAGGTTTGTCAACCTGTACAAGGAGTTTGACGCCGACGATGACGAGCTCACCCGGACCCGGAAGCTCCGGCGGACTTTCGTGGAGGATCGCTACAAGGAGATCGTGGACGCGCTTTACCTCGACGCGGAGACGGTTGGGATTGATTCCACCATCACCTACGAGGACGGGCGCGTCTCTCAGATCCGCGCGACCCTCAGGATCGCTCGCGTCCCGCGAGAGGGGTAGGGCGCATGGAGTTGTTCCTGCAACTCCTCACCACGGGCATCCTGGTCGGGAGCATCTACGCGCTGGTCGCCCTCGGCTGGACCCTGATCTACAAGTCTTCCGGGGTGCTGAACCTGGCCATGGGGGAACTTACGCTGAT
>JAHFDC010000180.1 GCA_023249205.1 Candidatus Methylomirabilota bacterium | reverse complement strand
GGGCGGCCCCTGGGAGAGTGCCACCGAGTTCCTGGCGGCACGGGGGGTGCGCAACATCGTCTGGGATCCCTATGCCCGCAGCCCGAGGGAGAATGCGGTTGCCCTGGCGGAATTGATGGCCAACCCGCCGCTTACCGCAACCCTGGCGAACGTCCTCAATGTCATCCGCGATCTGAAGGAGCGACTGGCGCTGCTAGCCTGGGTGAGGGAATGGCTGCCCAGCGAGGGAGCACTCTTCGTGACGGTCTGGCAGGCACTGCGGGCAGGGCAACGGCCGCGAGGAACCTGGCAGGAGGCGCGGCCACTTTCGAGTTTCCAGTCCGAGGTGCAGCGTGTCTATGGACGCGTGGAGCGCCGTGAGCGGCTGCTGATCGCTTGGAAAGGGGAGCGTTAGGAGATGCGGTGGATCCACCTTTGCCCGCACTGTTTGAACGGGAAGGTTGCCTGTGGGTGTCCCCCGGAGAAAGGGAGGCGGCGTCTCCTCATCTACGTCGCCGGACCCTATACGGCGGCGAGCTATGGCGGCGAGCAGGCCAACGTGGACCGGGCGATGGACGCGGCCCTCGCACTGATCCGGAAGGGGCACGTGCCGGTCGTGCCGCACCTCTCACACTACCTGGACCACCGGCACGCCTACCAGACCGGGGAGCGGCTGCCCTGGGAGACCTGGATGGCCCTGGACGAGGCGCTGCTGCAGAAGTGCGACGCGATCCTCCTACTCGCTCCCTCGCCGGGTGCGCTGGCCGAGTGGGAGCGCGCCCAGTATCTGGGCTTGCTCCGCTTCGAGAGCGTCGAGGCGATCCCCGATGCTTAGGGCTCAGTGATGCGCCCGGAGATAGCGGACGATCTCCATCATCGTCCGGCAGTCCACCTCGTTATACGCCTGCACCTGCTGCATCAGCTCGATTTCGTGCATGGCGCAATCCTGCCGGGCGGCTTCCGCAGCGCACCACCAGGCGGCGACCATCGTGCCGAGGCCGTCGGCCGGCCCGTCGCCCCACTGGGTCTTGATCAGGCCGTGCTTATAGAGGGCGCGGGCCAGGGACTTGAGGCCGAAATCCAGCGCCCCACGCACGACGACGGGCTCGGCGCGAATGACCTTCTGGAGGAAATCAAACCACTCCAGTTCGGGGTCTCGGCTCCCAGTTGCACGGAGGGCAGCTTTCAGGAAGGAGACCTCGGCGTGCGACCAGTGGAGGAGCCGGGGGCCAGCGAGGTCGGGGGCTCGGGATAAGCGGGTCGCCTCCATGTGGGCCAGCCACTCCCCCAGGATGCGCGCTTGCTCCGCGAGGGTGAGGGCGGCGACAGTGAAGCAGCGATACTGCCAGACGCCGGCCTCCAAATGCCCACAGCCGATCATGAAGAGGAGTGGCAGGCCGCCGCGCTCGGGGATCTGGCGGAAGTCGTCGGCGACGTCGGTGACCGTCTCGAAATCGACGTAGAACTCCAGGGCGGGGGTGGGGTGCCATTCCTCCCGGCCGGCTTCGATCCGCTCTGGGAGAACGGGAGGCCCGGCCGAGGCACGATTGACGTCCAGGATCGCCTGGAGAACCCGCGCCTGTTTGTCGCCGTGCAATCCCAGGTCCGCCGGAGTGAGGGTCGGATCGTGGAGGCTCCGGATACCTGCGGCCAGGGCACGGTCACGCTTTTCGACACCCACCTGCCAGAGCCGGGTTAACTCGCCCTGCCGCTCGGCGATCGCCTGCTTTGCGGCGTGCCAGGGAGAATCTTCGCGGTTGCCCATATTGGGCCGCAGCTCGGGACGGGTCGGATGGGGGAACGGCGTCCAGTCGGACCCGTAGCGGCGCAGAGTACGTAGCCAGGCGCAGGCCGCCTCCACCCGGGCGAGCAATTCGGGATCGGTGACCTCGATCGGCCCTAACCGCCCCATGCAGCTCGTGCCGCGACACTCTTCTCCCTCGATCCGCTGGTCCCAGCCCCGGCCCAGGAGGTAGGCTCGCGTCGGGGTATAACCCTGGAGGCGCCCCAGAGCCCGGCTGTAGAGGGCGACCTGCGCCTGATAGGCCGGGACGGAACCGCAGCTCGATAGCGTGCCGTTGGTCAGAAAGCGCAGGGTGGTGAACTTGATATCCACCACGCGGTAATGCCAGGTTCGGTCGAGGTCGGGCGAAGGGTGCGCCGCTTCCTCGGGGGTGAGGAGGCCGGGAAAGAGGGAGGCGATGACGTCGGAGCGGACCAGCAGGTCAGGCGACCCGTAGGTTTGCGCCTCGGCGTCCCGGAGCACCCCCTGGTAGATGATCGGGATGCCCTGGCGCATGCAACGAAACGTGTCCTCGGCCTTCGCGAGGCTGCGGGAGTCCTCGTGCCCGGCGCCAACTGGCTGTAGATCCGCCAGGCGCGAAAGGTGCCCGACCACGGCCTGCTCGAAGCGGTTCCCCTGCCGGCAGATGAAGGGCCGCATATCGGTGCGCTCATCATAGCCGGGCCGCTCGGTATCGCGCCGAAAGTCGCGCTGCTCCCCGTAAAGCTCTAGCCAGTCGAGGAGCGGGTCCTGCAGGAGAAAGTTGCGCAGCGCCGAGCCGCTGACCCAGTCCCGCCAGTCGGTGTCGAGAATGGGGATCTGCTCGATGCCCCCCTGCGACTCGGTTATTGCTCGGATCGACACCGCCGGCCTCCTTTCGCCGTGGACCTGATGAGGCACACGTCTGCCTGTATGGAGTATCGGCGGATTGGCGGTATCGCTGCAGTGGCCCCCCGGAATGTCGGGAAAGTGGCGGTGGCTTACCTTTTCCCCGGCCTTTACCTTGGCTTCCAGAGCGGCCGAATAACCGACAGGCCCGCTGCGCGGGTTAGTGGCGCCTTTAAGGACAGGGAGCAGAACAGGGGCAGCCCCCCTTCGTCTTTCCCAGCCGGGCGGGGCTCCCAGTCGGCTGCTAATAGGACAGGCCGGGGTGCCCGCTTCGCGGGCACCCCGGTTAGTTTCGACTTTAGGGACAGGGACCAGGACTTTCTGCAGGGGCAGACCCCCCTTCGTTTTCCCGAGCCGGCTGGGTTGTCCAGCGGGCTGCGAATAGGACAGCCGGGGTCCCCGCTTCGCGGGCACCCCGGTTAGTTTCGACGTTAGGGACATTAGGGACAGGGATGCTAGGGGCAGGGCCGGGAGCGAGCACGGGGCACGCCCGCCGCCCCACCGGCGACGGCGAGCGGGGCCGGGAGCGAGCACGGGGCACGCCCGCCGCCCCACCGGCGCGGCCCCCGTGGCGGCGGCGGCCCTGGCTGCCTGGCAGCCTCCCTGCCCCCTCGGCCTGCGTCCTGGCCCTCGGCCTGCTGCC
>JAHFDC010000031.1 GCA_023249205.1 Candidatus Methylomirabilota bacterium | reverse complement strand
CGGCGGCGGTCGCGGCAGCGGCCGAGATCGTCTTTCTCGCCCTGCCGCACCAGACGGCGATGGCGGCAGCGGTCCCGATCCTCGAGGCCGGCCGCCGGATCGTGGACCTGTCGGCCGACTTTCGGTTCCGCGACGCCAGAGTGTACGAGGCCTGGTACGGGACGCGGCACCTGGCCCCCGCCCTGTGCAGCGAGGCGGTGTACGGCTTGCCCGAATTCCACCGCGAGGCCTTGAAGACGGCCCGCCTCGCCGCCGTCCCCGGCTGCTACCCGACGGGCGGGCTCCTGGGCCTCGTCCCCCTCCTGCGGGAAGGACTCATTGACCCCGAGCAGATCGTGATCAATGCGGCCTCCGGGGTCTCGGGCGCCGGGCGGAAGGTGGAGGTCGAGTACGTCTTCGGGGAAGTGAACGAGAACTTCAAGGCCTACGGGGTGGCGGGGCATCGGCACACGCCCGAGATCGAGCAGGAGTTGAGCCGCGTGGCCGGCCGGGAGGTCCGGGTCACCTTCACTCCCCATCTGGCCCCCATGACCCGGGGGGTCCTGAGCACATGCACCGTTCGCCTGATGCGCCCCGTGGGGACGGCCGACCTGCTTGCCCTCTACCGGGACGCCTACAAGGGGGAGCCCTTCATCCGTCTTCTCCCGGAGGGCCGGTTTCCGGAGACGAAAGCGGTCTGGGGGTCGAACTATTGCGACCTCGCGGCCAAGGTGGATCCCCGGACCGGTCGCGCGATCATCGTGAGCGCCATTGACAACCTGATGAAGGGGGCCTCGGGGCAGGCCGTGCAGTGCATGAATCTCATGGTGGGCTTCGAGGAGACGACGGGCCTGCGGACGCCGGCCCTGTGGCCGTAAGGGGGCGATGGGCGACATCGCAATCGCGACCGTGACGGGCGGCATCACCGCTCCCCGCGGGGTGCGGGCGGCCGGGGTGCACTGCGGCATCAAGCGGCAGGCGCTCGACCTGACCCTCGTGGCCTCAGACCGCCCCGCCAGCGTCGCTGCCACGTGCACCACCAGCCAGGTCGCAGCCGCGCCGATTCTGCGGAGCCGCCGCCTCCTCCCGGTGGGCCGATTCGCCGCCCTGGTGGCCAACAGCGGCAACGCCAACGCCTGCACCGGGGAAGCCGGTCTCGCGGATGCGGAGCGGATGGGACAGGCCGCCGCTGCCGCCCTGGGGGTCCCGGTGGAGGAGGTCTACGTGGCTTCCACCGGGGTCATCGGGGCGCGGCTCCCCATGGGGAAGGTGGAGGCGGGGATCCGGGAGGCCGCCTCCCGCCTGAGCCCGGAGGGGGGGAGGGAGGCGGCGGCCGCCATTCTCACCACGGACACCCGGGTGAAGGAGGCGGCCCGGGAGGTCCGGCTGCCGGAGGGGTCCTTCCGCGTGGGCGGGATGGCCAAGGGCTCCGGCATGATCGCGCCCGACATGGCGACCATGTTGGCCTTCGTCGCGACGGACCTCAGTGTTCCGTCCCCCCTGCTCCAGGGCGCCCTGAAAGACGCCGTCGGCGGAACCTTCAACTGCATCACGGTGGATGGGGAGACCAGCACCAACGATATGGTCCTGGCCTTCGCCAACGGGCGGTCCGGCCTGCCGGAGGCGCTCCCCGCCAGCCCGGTCCTGTCCGCCTTCACGCAAGCCCTCGGCGACCTCTGCGGGGAACTGGCCCGGATGATCGTGGCCGACGGGGAGGGGGTCACCAAGGTGGTGGAGGTGAGGGTGCGGGGGGCCCGGAGCGGCGCGGAGGCCCGCCGGCTCGGCCTCCGGATCGGCAACTCCCCCCTCGTCAAGACCGCCTTCTTCGGCCAGGACAGCAACTGGGGGCGGATCATGGCGGCGCTCGGGAGCGCGGGGGTCCCCGTGGATCCCGCCCGCATCGCCATCGCGGTGGGGGACGTCCCGATCGTCCGGGGCGGGATCGGGCTCGGCGCGGAGGCGGAGCGCGCCGCGAACGAACGGATGCGGCAGCCGACCTTCACCGTCACGGTGGACCTCGGGCTGGGTTCGGCGGAGTGCTCCATCTGGACGACGGATTTGACCGAGGCGTACGTCCGGATCAACGCCGCATACAGGAGTTAGGCGTCATCCCGCCCTTGCCCCATGCCTCCCGGTGTGGTATGTAGGGGCGGCGCAAACATCTCACACGCCCCTGGACCTGCTGCGGGTGCCCCTGCGGGCGGGCGGCGGGGACGAAGGGGGCGGCGGCACAACCCGAGCACGGAGGTTCCCTGTGGCGGCAATCAGCATGACGGAGTTGCTGGAGGCCGGGGTCCACTTCGGCCACCAGACCAAGCGGTGGAACCCGAAGATGAAGAAGTACCTCTTCGGGGAGCGGAACGGGATCTACATCATTGATCTCCAGAAGACCCTCAAGCAGTTCACGGAGGCCGACGAATTCCTCCAGAGGCTGGCCGAGGGGGGCGGGACGGTCCTGTTCGTGGGGACCAAGAGGCAAGCGGTGGAGATCATCCAGCAGGAGGCCCAGCGCTGCGGCATGTTCTGGGTGAACCAGCGCTGGCTCGGGGGAACCCTCACGAACTTCGCCACCATTCGCAAGAGTATCCAGCGCCTGAAGTACCTGGAGGACCTGGAACAGAAGGGGACGCTGGAGCGCCTGACCAAGAAAGAAGGTCTGCGCCTCATGCGGGAGCGGGGGAAGCTTGCCCACGCGCTCGCCGGGATCAAGGAGATGGACCGGCTCCCCGGGGCTGTCTTCGTCATTGACACGAAGAAGGAGCGGATCGCGGTCCGGGAGGCGAACCGCCTGGGCATCCCGGTGGTGGCGGTGGTGGACACGAACTGCGACCCGGACGAGATCACCTACCCGATCCCGGGGAACGACGATGCGCTCCGCGCCATCCGGCTACTGGCGGCGAAGGTGGCGGATGCGATCATCGAGGGGCGGGGGGTGGCGACCGAGGGGGCCCTGACGGCGGAGATGCCGGCGACCTCTGTCGGGGAGCCGGAGGAAGCGGGCGAGCCGGCGGAGGCGGCGGCCGAGGCGGCACCACCCGGCTAGGGCCGGGCGGGGAGACGCGATGGAAATCAGCGCGGCGGCCGTGAAGGAACTGCGGGAGAAGACCGGCGCCGGCATCCTGGACTGCAAGTGGGCGTTAGGGCAGGCCAGGGGGGATTTCGAGCGCGCGGTGGACCTGCTCCGGGAGAAGGGGATCGCGGCGGCGACGAGGCGGAGCGGCCGGGTCGCCGCGGAGGGGCAAGTCGTTTCCTACATCCATGCCGGCGGCAAGATCGGCGTGCTGCTCGAACTGAACTGCGAGACCGACTTCGTGGCCCGCACCAAAGAGTTCGCCGGGCTCGGGCACGATCTGGCCATGCACGTGGCGGCGATGGCCCCCTTCTACGTCCGACGGCAGGAGGTCCCGGCCGCCGTCCTCGAGCGCGAGATGGGCGTGCTGCGGGCGCAGGCCGCATCGAGCGGCAAGCCGCCTGCGGTCGTGGAAAAAATGGTCGCCGGCCGGCTGGAGAAGTTCTACCAGGAGATCTGTCTCGAGGAGCAGGCCTTCGTCAAGGACCCGGAGCGGACGGTCGGGGATCTGATCAAGGGAGTTGCCGGGACGGTGGGGGAGAACGTCGTCGTGCGCCGGTTCACCCGCTACCACCTGGGTGAGACGGCCAGGGCTGGCACCTAGGAGCGGGGATGGATCGGGAGCCAATCTACCGGCGGATCCTGCTCAAGATCAGCGGCGAGGCCCTGGCCGGCGAGCGCGGGTATGGGATTGACCCGGAGGTGGTCCGGTTCATCGCGGGGGAGATCCGGGCGGTCCACGCCCTCGGCCTCCAGATCGCGGTGGTCATCGGAGGGGGGAACATCTTCCGGGGGCTGGCAGCCAGCACGAAGGGGATGGACCGGTCCTCCGCCGACTATATGGGAATGCTCGCCACGGTCATCAATGGGCTGGCCTTGCAGGATGCCCTGGAGAAGATCGGGATTGACACCCGGGTCCAGACCGCCATCGAGATGCGAGAGATCGCCGAGCCGTTTATCCGGCGGAGGGCCCTCCGGCACCTGGAGAAGGGCCGGGTGGTCCTCTTCGTGGGGGGGACCGGGAATCCCTACTTCTCGACCGACACGGCCGCAGCGCTCAGGGCCATGGAGGTCGGGGCCGACGTCGTCTTCAAGGCCACCCGCGTGGACGGCGTCTATACCGCCGACCCCGAGAAAGATCCCACCGCCACCAAGTTCGAGGAACTTTCCTACATTGAAGTCCTGAGCAAGCAGCTGGAGGTGATGGATTCCACCGCCATCAGCCTCTGCATGGACAACCGCTTTCCCATCGTGGTCTTCAACCTCCAGCAGCGGGGTCGGCTGAAGGGGCTTGTGCTGGGGGAAAAGGCCGGCACCATCGTGCGGGGCCGCTAGTGCCGGGCCAACTGACGTCGCCTCACGTCGTTCTCCGACCACGCTTCGCGTGGTGCCCGCGGCGGTCCTCGACGTACAAGAAGCGTACGCCTCCGGCCGCCTCCTCCCTCGGGCCTCGTGATGCTCGTCATTTGGCCCGGCACCCTAGCCCTCGCATGAGCACTATCTACAATTCGTTGGAGTCGGACCAGCCGTGGCCAAGCAGGTCCTGAGCCAGGCCGAGCGGGACATGCGGAAGTCGCTGGAGACCGTGGGGCGGGAGCTCGGCGGGGTCCGGACCGGGCGGGCCTCC
Organism: Candidatus Methylomirabilota bacterium; assembly: GCA_023249205.1. Classification (GTDB taxonomy): domain Bacteria; phylum Methylomirabilota; class Methylomirabilia; order Methylomirabilales; family JACPAU01; genus JACPAU01. The sequence goes on along the minus strand of JAHFDC010000031.1, from coordinate 2,862 downwards.
ACGGCCCTCCTGGACCACATCCGGGTGGAGTCCTACGGCACCCCCACTCCGATCGGCCAGGTGGCGACGCTCGCCACCCCGGAGACCCGCCTCATCACGGTCCAGCCCTGGGATCCCACCCTCGTCCCCGCGATCGAGAAGGCGATCCTGAAGTCCGGCCTCGGGATCACCCCCGTGAGCGACGGGAAGGTGATCCGCCTGGCGATCCCGCCCCTGACGGAAGAGCGGCGGAAGGAACTGGTCAAGGTCGTCCGGAAGCTGGCCGAGGATGGGCGGGTCGCGGTGCGGAACCTCCGCCGCGACGCCAACGAGCGTCTGAAGGCCCTCGAAAAGGAGAAGAAGATCTCCGAGGACGGGCTCCGGAAGGGCCTCGACGAGATCCAGAACCTGACCAATCGGATCGTCAAGGAACTGGACGACCTTCTGGCCAAGAAGGAGAAGGAGATCCTCGAGTTTTGAGCCGTCCCCGGCCCGCCCCCCTCCCGCCGGATGTGGCCGCGCACCCTCGTCGCGGCTGACCCGCTCCACCCGGAGCGGGTGCGCCCCTCGCCGCTTCCCCCCGCGCCCGCCCCTCGCCGGGTTCCTTCCCTGAGGAGGTCCCGATGCATCTGAAGCGGATCCTGAGCGCGGCGGCCCTGCTCCCCCCGGTCCTGCTGATCGTCTGGTACGGTTCGCCCCTCCTCTTCGCCGCCCTGGTGGCGGCGGTAGGGGGACTGATGGCGTGGGAATTCTACGGGCTGCTGGGCACGCGCTTCGGCCCGCTGCCGCGGCCGGTCGGGACGGTCCTGGCTGCGGCCGTCGCGGCGGCGCCGGCCCTGCCCACGGGGCCCGAGGGGGCGCTGGTGTTCCTGGCCTTCGCCGTGATTGTCGCCGCGCTCGCCCTGCTCCTCCGGCCGGGGAGCCTGGAGTCCGGGCTCGGGCAAATCGCCGCGACGCTCTTGCCGGTCCTGTACGCGGGGGGGCTCCTCTCGTTCGCAGCGGCCCTGCAAGGGCTCCCCGGGGGGCGGGAGCACCTGCTGTATCTCCTGGCAGTCACCTGGGTCGCCGACACGGCCGCCTTCTACGGGGGAACGGCGCTGGGGCGCACGCCCCTGTCCCCGCGGGTCAGTCCCAAGAAGACCGTGGAGGGGAGTGTGATCGGGGTCCTGGCGGGCGCGGCGGTCTCGGTCGTCTTCCAGCAGATGGTCGGGGCGTCCCTGCCGTGGTGGGGTGCGGCGCTCGTGGGCTTGGTGCTGGCGGTCGCGGGGCAGGTGGGGGACCTGGCGGAGTCGTTGTGCAAACGGAGTGCCGGCGTCAAGGACACGGGGAGGCTCATCCCGGGTCACGGCGGCCTTCTGGACCGCCTCGACAGCCTCCTCTTCGCGGCTCCTGTCTACTACGCGATCGTCCGGCTGCGCTGGCTCTAGGAGGAGGAAGCGTGAGTGGCTGGCAGCGGTGGGCCCTCGCTCTGCTGAGCGGGGCCCTGCTGGCCGCGTCCTTCCCGCCGCTGGACTGGTGGCCGGTCGCCTTCATCGGGCTCGTGCCGCTCCTCCTTGCGGCGGCGGGGGAGCCGGCGGCCCGGGCGGCCTGGCTCGGCGTTGCGAGCGGGGTAACCTTCGCCCTGCTCAGTATCCCCTGGGTGGTGGTGACCATGGTCCGGTACGGGCAGATGCCCTGGGCCGGAGCGCTGGCCGTCCTGCTCGCCCTCTCGGCCTACCTCGCCTGCTACCCGGCGGCGTTCACCTTCGTCCTAGGCCGCTTTCCGCTCCCCCCGGCCCTCTTTCCGGTCGGGGCGGCAACGCTCTGGACCGCCCTCGAATATTTGCGAACGTATGCCTTGAGCGGTTTCCCCTGGAATCTCCTGGGCTACTCCCAATTGCCCAATCTGCCGTTCGCCCAGGTGGCGACGGTCACCGGGGTCTACGGGGTGTCGTTTCTCCTGGTCCTGGCCAACGCGGCTCTGGTCGTGCCGCTGATGCCCGGCCTCCCCCGACGGGCGGGCTGGGGGATCGCCTCCGCCGTCCTGCTCCTGATCGGGATGATCCATGGGATGGGCTTCTGGACACTCCGCGGGATCGAGAACTCGGCTGCCCCCCTCCGGGTCGGGCTCGTCCAGGGGAACATCGAGCAGGCCCTCAAGTGGAGCCCGGCCGCGCTGGATCTCACCCTCGGGAAATATGCCCGCCTGAGCGCCGAGGCCGCCTCGGGCGGGGTGGACCTGGTCGTCTGGCCGGAGACCGCGGCCCCGCTTCTCCTGCGCCAGGACCCCGCCCGGCTGGCGCAGGTCAGGGCCCTGGCTGAATCGCTCGGGCGCCCCCTGCTGGTCGGCGCTCCGGACCGTGCGGCAGGCGAGCCGGCCCGTCTTCTCAATAGCGCGATCCTCCTCGGGCCCGACGGCCGGCTCCTCGCTAAATATGATAAGATGCACCTCGTGCCGTTCGGCGAGTACGTCCCGCTGAGACCCCTGCTCTTCTTCGTGGACAAGATCGCCACCGGCATCGGGGAGTTCGTCCCCGGCGAGGCGCGGACGATGTTTCGGCTCCCCGGGGGGACGTTCGCCGCGAGCATCTGCTTCGAGGTCATCTTCCCGGCCGAGGTCCGGGCCGCCGTGGCGGGCGGGGCGGAGTTCCTGGTGAACATCACCAACGATGCCTGGTTCGGGCGGAGCGCGGCGCCCGCGCAGCACCTCCGCATGGCCGCGTTCCGCGCGCTGGAGACGCGGCGGTATCTGGCCCGGGCCGCCAACACCGGGATCTCGGCCGTTGTGGATCCGTACGGCCGTGTCCTGGCCGCGACGCCCCTGTTCGAGGAGGCGGTCCTGGTCGGGCAGCTTTGGGCGCGGCGCGACCTGACCCCGTACGTCCGGTTCGGGGACTGGTTCGC
>JAHFDC010000030.1 GCA_023249205.1 Candidatus Methylomirabilota bacterium | reverse complement strand
CATCGGTCGCGCTCCCCTCCAGTGTCAGTTCTCCCCTCAGGGGAAGGCCGGAGGGGGGCACCACCGGCGGCATTGGCAGAACGTAGTCCTCCGTCCCCCGCTGGCCGGTGATGGTCACGCTCCCCTCAACCTCCATGGCCGTCGCGGGATTTCCTCCGGGGCCGACCAGCGCGTCACCACCGATGACCGCCCTCCCTTCCAGCTCCATCGAGTGCCGAGATGTGGCATCCGTGCTGATCGTCCCCCGCCGATTCGGGCACCCGGGCGCACAGGATGCCGCCCCCGGAGAGACCCCGGAGTCGTAGCTATCGGTCTGCACCTGTCCATCCATCTCAACATCCTCGCGCGCATGAACGGCGCCCCGATAGCGAGAACCGTAGGCCGGTTCCGCCCGCGCCCGGACGACCCGGCGCACATTGCCAAGCGACCCGGTTGACGTGATGCCGAGAATCGGGTTGCCGCTCGGATCACCCCCCAGCCGCGCCAAGGTATAGGCATACTCCCCCCTGCCGAAGAGAGCCGATGCGGCACCCAAAGCATTCGGATCGTTATAGTACCCGGCGCTGGCGGCCGTATTCCGCTTGACCTCGTTCAGGGCGGCCTGCAGCCCCGCCTCGGCCACATAGAAGGCTTGGATGGTGTCCCGCTCGTTATACGCGATCTGGGTCTCCGTCGAGGAGATGCTCAGGAAGGCGGTCCCCAGGAGGAGGAGCACCCCCATGACGAGCAGGGCGATGACTAGGGCCACGCCCCTTTCATCCCTTGCTCGGCCAGGTGCGCGTCCCATCGCAAGGCTCCCGGTGCAACTACAGGCCCAGGTTCCGCGGCCTGACTTCCGACTTCAGCGTGTACGACTGGGAGTCCTGACTGGAACTCGTCCCCGAAGCCCCCAAGGAGATGGCGATCCGGCGGATGTCCGCGCGCCGTGCCCCCAGATCCGAAAGGGGGATCAGCATGTTGCCCGCGTCATAGTAGGTGAACACCAGAGACGTGATCCGCGCCGCCAGCGGCTGGAGTTGGCCACTGCCTCCGTCCCGTTTCAACGTGAAAGGGTTTTGGGGACAGGGGGGTGTATCGCAGACCAGACTGTACCGGATCGTCTTCGGCCTCCCCACCATGCTTCCCGCAGGGTACGTTCCGGAGAGGGCAGATCGCAGTGCAAGGGTATTCGCCCCCCTGTTCACACCCTCGACAACGAACTGCTGCCACTGGAGACCATCCGTGACGTAGATCGCGTCGTTGACCTCGAAGCCGGCAGCGGAGACGACGGCCAGCGACGTGGCAGCGGCTCCGGCGGCCGCGCCCAACGTCGTGGAGGCATCCTCGAGGTCGGCGAGGAGCGCGATGGACGTCTCTGTCGCATCCGTGATGGGCATGAGCTGTGAGGGAGTCGTCGCAATCGGGACCCCATACCCCGCCATCCGGATCTCGGTCTCCATCCGATCCATCCCGATCCGGGCGTGCTGTTGCAGATCGGTCTTGCTCTCCCCCTTCAGATACGTGGCCTGGTTCGTCTCGTACATCAGGTAGACCGCCAGGAGGACGATGGGGAAGATCACTGCCGAGATCAGCAGCTCGAGGAGGGTGAAGCCTCTCGGATCGCGTGGCATCGTCCCCTCACCGTGCGACCAGCGTCATGACCTGGACCTCTCTCACGCCGAAGCCCGTGGCCCAGGAAACCGTGACCGTGATCCTCTTAAGGTCCGCCGGCAGGCCGTTGTCCTCGATCGTCCAGGTCCTCGAAAAGACCCCTTCGATGGGCTGGGGATCCGTGTAGGGGGTTCCGCCAGTCAACAGGGCATTGTAAGAGGCATTCTTCAGTTCTTCCATCTTCTCCCGTGCGAGATTGGCTGCTTTCGTGATCTGGCCACCGGTGCCGATATTTTGATAGGCTCGTGGAACCATCCCCGCGATGCCCAGCATCGCCACGGCCAGGATGGCGGCCGCAACCAGAACCTCGGCCACGGTGAGGCCGCTTTGCCCCTGGAGCGGTCGCCTCCCCCTCACGGACATTCCCCTTTGCACACCAGGACTCTGCCAACGCGACTGATCGTGATGGCATAATTCCCCGCGCTGTTCACCACCCTGAGGGTCCCGAACGCATCACCCTCCCCCCTGACGTCGAAGGCGATCCTCCCCCCGGGATTGGAAGTTTGCGATGCATCAGCAGATACACCCTGAGGGAGATTCAGAGGGACCGCAGAGTCCTGGACCCATTGCGCTGTCCCCGGGATCCCTTCGTCCCGCTCGAACACATAGGTGTTCGCTGCGACGGAGGCCACGCAGTTCATAAAGCAGAGCCTGTGGCGTTTCTGCATGGAGATCGCCCGCTGCCTCGCCAACCGGAGATCGCCGGCGACCTGCCATGCTGCCGCCCTCAGGCGGTAGGCCTCGACGGCGTTGGAGACGAGGGGAATGGAGATGCCCACCAGGAGGACAAGAATGGCGCAGGCGATGAGCAGCTCCATGGCGGTCAACCCCCTCGATAGATGGGAGGAGCGCCACCGCCCGAGCGCGGGCCCCTGCATGCTCTCCTCGCTTCCGCCACGATGGGATCGCGGACGTCGCGAGAACGCCTGAAGCTGATCAGCCTCGAGCGAGAAACGGATCCTTCGGGAGGCCCATCCGGTCCCGGCCGGGTCCCTTAGAACTCGTAGGTTGCGCCTTGCTCGAGGATCCGGACGCCGGAGCCGAAGCGGTCCCGGAGCTCCCGGAGGATCTCCGCGACGAACTGCGGCTTCAGATGATAGACGAACACGGGAACGTCCCGGCCCAGCTTCGCCAGTTCCCCCTCCAGCGTTTCGGGGGTGAGGTGGCCGCTGGCCTCGGCCAGCCCCTGGAGCCGGCTGGGAAACGACGTCTCCACCACGACGCCTCTCAAGTCGCGGGCCTGCCGGGCCACCTGCCAGACCTGGTCCGTCGGGCCCGTATCCCCGATGTGCAGCAGCGCGCGCCCCTCCCGCTCCACGAGGTACGCGACGCAGGCCACGGTGTGGTGGACCCGGACCGGCGTAATGCTGAACGCCCCCAGCCTCGTGGGCCGGTCCTCCGGGAGGGACTGGAAGGTCAGGACCGGGCCGTGCGCGTCCACGATCTCGGTGAAGTCGGGCCATACGATGTTATTGAGGAGCGAGGCCTTCAGGCCGTCCAGGACCGGTTCGATGCTGTACACCGCGACCGGAACGCGGCGCAGGCCGAACACGTTGTCGGCCAGGTGGGCCAGGCCCCGGGAGTGATCCAGGTGGGAGTGCGTGAGGAGCACGGAATCAATCCGGGCCTGGGAGGGGAGGTCCAGTACGGCGGTGGCGGAGCCGGTGTCAATGAGGAGGGTGCCATCGAGCAGGAAACTGGAGAGGCCGTGCCCCGGCGCCTCTCCGCCGAAACACCCCAGCACCCGATACTCCATCGGGACCTCCGCGCGGCTACGCAGCGGGAGGGGCCGGGCGCACGGCCCGGACGAACCCCTCCACGAAGACCCCCACCCGCTCCACCAGCTCTGCCCTGCCCCGCAGCCGCTCCACCTGATCCACGATGGCCGACCCGACGATGACCCCATCCGCCACGGCGGCCGCCGCCGCCGCCTGGTCCGGCGTGGCGATGCCGAACCCCACCGCCACCGGTTTCGGGGTGAGGGCGCGCAGGCTGCGGACCGCATCCGCGACCCCCCGGGCGAGAGCCGTCCGGGCCCCCGTGACCCCTTTCAGGGAGACGTAATAGATGTATCCCCGCGAGGCCTCCGCGATGAGGCGAAGGCGCTCCGGCGGGGACGTCGGCGCGGCCAGGAAGATGGTCGCCAGGCCGGCGGCATCGTTGGCGGCCAGGACCTCCCCCGCCTCCTCCGGCGGAAGGTCCGGAACGATGAGGCCATCCACCCCCGCCTCCCGCGCCGCTCCCGCGAAGGCCGCGGGGCCCATCCGGAGGAGCGGATTCACGTACGACATGAGGACCAGCGGGATCTGGGACGCCTGCCGGATCTCCGCCGCCCACGCGAGAACCGCCCGGAGGGTCGTCCCCCCCTCCAGGGCCCGCTGCGAGGCCCGCTGGATCGTGGTCCCGTCGGCGAGCGGGTCGGAGAAGGGCACCCCGAGTTCCACCAGGTCCGCCCCCCGCTTCTCGAACTCCAGCGCGAGCCGAACCGTGGTCGCGCCGTCCGGGTCGCCGGCCGTGACATAGGGGATCAGGGCCTTCCCCCCGTGCCGGCGGAGTCCCGCGAAGCAGGCGTCAATGCGGTTCACGGCTGGCCCCGCTCCTCCAGGAGGTCTGCGACGATCTGCACATCCTTGTCCCCCCGGCCGGACATATTGATCACGCAGACCGCCTCCCGGGGGAGTGTCGGCGCCAGGCGCTCCGCATACGCCACCGCGTGGGCGCTCTCCAGCGCCGGGATGATCCCTTCGGTTTCGCAGCAGAGGTGAAAGCCGCGGAGCGCCTCCTCGTCCGTCGCCGACACGTACTCGACCCGGCCCGCCTCGTACAGGTAGGCGTGCTCCGGCCCCACGCTCGCGTAGTCCAGGCCGGCCGAGACCGAGTGGGTGATCTGGATCTGCCCGTCCGGGTCCTGCAAGACATAGGAGCGGCTCCCGTGCAGGACCCCGACTCTTCCCCCGGCGAATCGGGCGGCGTGCTTGCCGCTGGCGACCCCCAGCCCCCCCGCCTCCACGCCGATCATCCGGACCGTGCCGTCCGCCAGGAAGGGGTGGAAGAGACCGATCGCGTTGCTCCCGCCCCCCACGCAGGCCAGCAGGACGTCGGGCAGCCGGCCCTCCGCCTCGAGGATCTGCTCCCGCGTCTCCCTCCCGATGACCGCCTGGAAATCCCGGACCATCATCGGGTACGGATGGGCCCCGAGCACCGAGCCCAGGACGTAGTGGGTGTCCCCCACATTCGTCACCCAGTCGCGCATCGCCTCGTTGATGGCGTCCTTCAGGGTGCGGCTCCCGGCATCCACGGGGGTGACCTTCGCCCCGAGCAGGCGCATGCGGACGACGTTCAGGGCCTGGCGGCGCATGTCCTCGGTCCCCATGTACACCTCGCAGGTCAGGCCCATCAGCGCGGCCGCCGTGGCCGTGGCGACACCGTGCTGGCCGGCGCCGGTCTCGGCGATGACGCGGCGCTTGCCCATCCGCTTCGCCAGCAGGACCTGCCCGAGGGTATTGTTGATCTTGTGAGCGCCGGTGTGACAGAGGTCCTCGCGCTTGAGATACAGGCGCGCCCCCCCGAAGCGGGCCGTCATCCGGGCGGCGAAGAAGAGCGGCGTCGGCCGGCCGGCGTAGAAGCGGAGCAAGCGCTGGAGCTCGGCCTGGAAGGCCGGCTCCCGCTGCGCTTCCCCGTAGGCCTTCTCCAGCTCGGCCAGGGCGGCCATGAGCGTCTCGGGGACGAACTTGCCCCCGTACGGGCCGAACCGGCCCTCCCGGTCGGGTAGGACCGGGGCCTCAGGCGTGGATGGCGGCATGGCTCTCCCGCGCGCGCGCCACGAAGGCGCGCACCCTCGCGTGGTCCTTCAGGCCCGGCGCCCGCTCCACTCCGGTGCAGCAGTCCACGCCGTAGGGCCGGACCGCGGCGACGACCTCCGCCACGTTCTCGGGAGTGAGCCCGCCCGAGACCACGATCCGCCCCAACTTTCGGGCGGCCTCAAGCAGCGCGAGCGGAACGCGCTGCCCGGTCCCCCCGATCCGGTCCTCAGCGTAGGTGTCGAGCAGGAATGCGTGGGCCGGATAGCCAGCCAGCCCCTCCAGGCTCCCGGCGTCTCGGACCCGGACGGCCCGGATGACCCGGACGGGGAGCGCGGCGGCGAAGGCGGCGTCCTCGCCGCCGTGCAACTGCACGGCCGAGAGACCGCAGGCCCCCACGGCCGCCAGCACTTCCGCGAGAGGCCTTTCGGCAAAGACCCCGACCGACGCGACGAAGGGGGGCAGGGCCCGGATGATCTCCCGGGCGGCCTCCGGCAGGAGGAAGCGGGGCGTGCCCGGCACGAAGATGAACCCCAGGGCATCGGCCCCCGCCGCGACCGCCGCCTCGGCGTCTTCACGGTTCGTGATCCCGCAGATCTTCACCCGGACCATGCGTTTCCCCGGAGCGCCCCAAGGGCCGCCCCGGGGTCCTCCGCTCTGAGCAGCGCCTCCCCGACCAGGACCGCGTCCAGTCCGGCCGCCTCCAGTCTCGCCACGTCCGCCCGCGAGGCGATGCCGCTCTCGCTCACCACCGGGATCGCCGGGGGAATCCTCGGCAACAAGTCGAAGGTCACCCCGAGATCCACCCGGAACGTGCGCAGGTCCCGGTTGTTGATCCCCAGGAGCGCCGCCCCCGCCGCCAGGGCCGCCTCCAGTTCGGATGCCGTGTGGATCTCGGTGAGGGCCGCGAGGCCCACCTCGCCGGCGAGGGCCAGCAAATCGCGGAGCAGGGAGGGGTCCAGCGCGGCCACGATGAGCAGGAGGGCATCCGCCCCCATCGCGCGACTCTCGTACACCTGGTACGGATCGAGAATGAAGTCCTTCCGCAGGGTCGGCAGCCCGCTCACCCGCCGCGCCGTCGCCAGGTGATCGGGGGCTCCCTGGAAGAACGGTCCATCGGTCAGAACCGAGAGGGCGTCGGCCCCGGCCCCCGCATAGGCGGCCGCGAGGCCGGCCGGATCGAAGGGCTCCCGGAGGAGGCCGGCGGAGGGGGAGGCGCGCTTCACCTCGGCGATGACCCGGATGGGCCCGCGTTCCGCCCGCCCCCGCCGGATCGCCCCCACGAAATCCCGAACCGGCGGAGCCGCCGCTGCCTCCGCCGCCAGGTGACGGAGCGGCCGGGCAGCGGAGGCCGCGGCCACCGCCTCCCGCTTGGCTGTGAGGATCCGCTCCAGGATCATGCCGTCCCTTCCCGCTGGGAGAATTCCACCATCCGTTCCAGTTTGCCGAGGGCAGCGCCACTCTCGATGCTGTGCGCCGCGGCCGTGACCCCCTCCCGGATGTCGCGGGCCTTCCCGCCGGCGGCGATGGCGGCCCCGGCATTCAGGAGAACGATGTCTCGCTTCGGGCCCGGTTCCCCCTTCAGGACCGCCCGGATGATCTGGGCGTTGTCGGCGGCGCCCCCCCCCTGAAGGTCCTTCAGGGTCGCCCGCTTCAGACCGAAGTCCTCGGGCCGGACCGTATAGGTGTGCACCTGGTTGTCCCGGATCTCGGCGATCCGCGTCCCGGCGGTGACGGTGATCTCATCCAGGCCGTCCTCCCCGTGCACCACGAAGGCCCGGAAGCACCCGAGGTCGTTCAGGACGTGCGCCATCATCTCCGCGAGGTGCCCGGCGTAGACACCGATGACCTGCGCGGAGGCACCAGCCGGGTTGGTGAGGGGCCCCAGAATGTTGAAGACCGTTCGGATGCGGATCTCCCTCCGGGCCAACATCACGTATCGCATCGCCTTGTGCAGGAGCGGCGCGAAGAGGAACCCGATCCCGACCTCGTCAATGCACCGCCCCACCTTCTCGGGGGGCAGGTCCAACTTGACCCCGAGGGCCTCGATCACGTCGGCACTGCCGCACAGGCTCGAGACGGAGCGGTTCCCGTGC
>JAHFDC010000179.1 GCA_023249205.1 Candidatus Methylomirabilota bacterium | reverse complement strand
CCCCTGCCACGGGAGCGGCTTCAAGCGGGACGGGACGAACTTCGAGGGACCGGCCCCCCGCCCGCTCGACCGGATCAAGATCGTCCGGACCCCGGAGGGGAAGCTGGTCGTGGACAAGAGCGCCGTCTTCCGGATGGCCCCGGGGGTCCCGCCGGCCGTGCAGTACCCCCAGAGCATCATGAAGGCGTGAGGGGCGGGGAGGCTCGATGCTGAGAGAGCGACTGAGGCGGCTGCTGCGGACCATCGCGGAATCGCCGGTCTGGCGGTCCATGTTCCGCCACGATTATCGGGACACGCAGCGCAACCGGGTCCTGATGATCATGGCCAACGTCTGGCTCCACTTGCACCCCCCCAAGGTGAGGCGGCACGCCATCCGGATCCGCTTTACCTGGTGCATGGGGGGGATTACGTTTCTGTTCTTCCTGGTCCTGACGGTGACCGGCGTGGTGCTGATGTTCTACTACCGCCCGGTGGCGGAGTACGCGTACGCCGACATGAAGTACCTCCAGTTCGACGTCCCCTTCGGGATGCTGATGCGCAACATGCACCGCTGGGCGGCCCACGGGATGGTCCTCTCCGTCTGGCTCCACATGTTCCGGGTCTTCATGACCGGCTCCTACAAGGCCCCGCGGGAGTTCAACTGGGTGGTGGGGGTCATCCTCCTGACCCTGACGCTCCTGCTCTCCTTCACCGGGTATCTCCTCCCGTGGGACCAGCTCTCCATCTGGGCCGTCACGGTCGGGACGAACATGGCCCGGGCCACGCCGCTCCTCGGGCACGAGGGGCCCTTTGCCGAGGCGGTGGGGGTGACCGCCCGGTACGACGCCCGGGCCTTCCTCCTCGGGGGGACCATCGTGGGCCCGCCGACGCTGCTCCGGTTCTACGTCCTGCACTGTATCTTCCTGCCGATCCTGGCGAGCGTCTTGATGATCATTCACTTCTGGCGGATCCGGAAAGACGGGGGGATCTCGGGTCCCCTGTAGGCGACCGCGCCGGCCGGCCGGAAGGGGTTCCGGCTCCGGGCGATGGGGGGGGCGGGGATGGCAGAGGTGAAGGCGGGCGCGGCTCCGGCCCAGGCGAAGCCACCGGCCAAAAAACCCCGGCGCCCCAGTCCGGTCGAGGACAAGGTCCACTGCTGGCCCTACCTGGTCAAGTCGGAATTCATCTGCTCGATCATCCTGACTGCCATCCTGATGGTCTGGTCCATTGCCCTGGACGCCCCCCTCGAGGAGCCGTCCAACCCTGCCCAGACCCCGAACCCTTCCAAGGCCCCCTGGTACTTCCTGGGCCTCCAGGAGATGCTCGTCTATTTCGATCCCTGGATGGCGGGGGTGGTCCTCCCCACCCTGATCATCATCGGGTTGATGGTCATCCCCTACGTGGACATCAATCCCAAGGGAAACGGCTACTTCACCTTCCGGGAGCGCCCCTTCGCCATCAGCGTGTACCTGTTCGGATTCCTGATCCTCTGGGTGGCGCTCGTGGTGCTGGGGGTCTTCTTCCGGGGGCCGGGATGGAACCTCTTCTGGCCCTGGGAGAAATGGGACCCCCACAAGGTCGTCGCCCTGACCAACGTGGACCTGCCCTACTGGTGGCCCTTCAAGTGGATGGGCAACCCCAAGGTCCAGGACCTGCCGCTGCTGGGTCGCATCATCGGCGGGTTCCTGCCGGCCGTGGGCCAGGTGGAACTGGTGGGCCTGGTGCTGACGCTTCTCTACCTCGCCCTCATTCCCGCCGCCTGGATCTGGAAGCGGAAGAGCAGCAAAGCTCTCCAGGACCTGGGCCTGGTCCGCTACAGCATCGTAGCCTTTCTCTTCCTGACGATGCTCTCCCTCCCCATCAAGATGGTCATGCGCATCTTCTTCAACATCAAGTACTTCTGGGTCACCCCCTGGTTCAACATTTAGCTCATGCCCACCCCTTACATTCCCGACGAGCGCCGGTCGCTACGCCGGACCTTCTTCATCTCCAGCATGATCCTCCTGGCCACCATGGTCTGGGCGCTCTGGGATGAAGCGGTCTCCCGCCGGCCCTGGATGCGGTATCAAATGGCGTTCAACAAACTGGAGTACCAGCAGGTGAGGGCGGAGCTCGAGGCGGCCCAGGAGCGTCTCGAGGGCCCCGAGGTCCAGCGGACCCTCGAGGAACTCAAGACCCAGCTCCGCGTAGCCGAGGATGCCCTCAAGGGAAGGGACTACGCCGCCGCGGTGGCGGAGCGGAACCGTTTCGAGGTAGCCCTCACCGAGGCCAACCAGACCCTCCAGTTCACGCGCAGCGAGCTGGACGAGGCCTACTACTTCTACGACAAGGCCCGCCACGAAAAGCGGGACCCCACCCGCACCAGGGCGGTTGTGGAGCGGCTGGAGAAGCAGGTGGTGGCGCTCCAGCCCGGCATTGACGCGGCGGCCTCTGCGGCCGAGGCGGCCGCCGAGAAGGTGCGGGCCTTCGAGAGGCAGCGGGCCGCGGTGGGGGCGAGGCTGGAACAGGTCACCGCCGAGGTCCGGAGCCTGGAAGCTCGGCTGGAGGCGATCCGGGCGCGGGCCCTGGAGGTAAAGCAGGTGGTGGTGGAGGGGCTGCAACTGAACGAGTTCGAGCAGCCCATCGCCCGCGTGGACCGCTGCGAGACGTGCCATCTGGGGGTGGACCGGGGCGGCTTCGAGGAGGCCCCGCTCCCCTTCCGGAGCCACCCGAACCGCCAGGCCATCTTCGGGAAGCACCCGGCCAGCCAGTTCGGCTGCACGGGCTGCCACGAGGGGCAGGGGACCGCCCTGGAGTTGCCCTCGGCCCACCGCCCCAAGAAGTACTGGGAGCGGCCGATGCTCAAGGCCGAGATGACCCAGGCCGCGTGCCTCCGCTGCCACCGGGGGCAGAGTGAGTGGCTGGTGGCGGCCGCGGCCCCCGTGGCGGGGGGCGCTCCCGGCGCGGCCGCGGAGGGGAAACCGGCGGCCGTGCTCGACGTGGCACCGGCCCTCTCCCGGGGGATGACGCTTTTCGAAACGCTGGGCTGCTTCGGCTGCCACAACATCAGGGGGTACGAGGCGGCGGAGAAGGTGGGGCCCGACCTCACCCGGATCCGGGCGAAGGCCCAGCCCGGCTGGCTCGTGCGCTGGATCCAGAAGCCGGAGGCGTACCTCCCCCATACGCGGATGCCCTCCTTCGGTCTCAGCGAGAAAGAGGCCACCGCCATCGCGGCCTACCTCCTCAAGCACTCGGAGCCGGCGCCGCGGGCGGCGGGCACCTACGCCCCGGCGGCCTCGGCCGCCCGGGGCCGGGAGATCTTCCAGCAGGTGGGCTGCACCGGCTGCCACTCGC
>JAHFDC010000178.1 GCA_023249205.1 Candidatus Methylomirabilota bacterium | reverse complement strand
GAGAGGAGTACGGCCGGGTAATGGAGGGATCGCGGTCAAGGCATCTTATGTCTTGGAAGGGGACTCCAGGGGAATGACGGTGACTTTTTCGGCGGGGATGTGAAGCCACACCGTTTTGCCGTTTTCCAGCGTCACGAAGGGATCCACGCGGACCCGCATCTCGTGGCCGCCCACCATCACGCGGCACAGCACGTGGTCTCCGGCAAAGACCTGCCCCACGAGCTCGCCTCGCCAGCAGTTGGTTGGAACGTCGGGGGCAGTAGAGTGCAAGGTGACCCGCTCCGGACGGAGCGAGACGAGAACCTCCCCATCGCTCCCCGCGTCGTCAGGGATCGGCCCCGCAATTGTCAGCCCTCCCTCGGCCAGGATCCGGCCGTCTGCCACGCGGCCGCGTAGAAAGTTGCTGGCCCCCAGGAAATCCGCCACGAACGGATCGGCCGGGCGCTCATACAACTCGCGTGCTGTGCCGGTCTGGAGCACTCGTCCCCGGTGCATGACCGAGATCCGGTCCGAGATCACCATCGCCTCGATCTGATCGTGCGTCACGTAGACGGAGGTCGTGCGAAGGGTCCGCTGCAGCTCCCTGAGCTCGAGCCGCATGGATTCGCGGAGCTTGGCGTCGAGGTTACTGAGGGGCTCGTCGAAGAGGAGAACCCCTGGGCGCAGAGCCAGGCTGCGCGCCAGGGCCACGCGCTGCTGCTGACCGCCGCTGATCTCCGAAGGGTATCGCGCCTCAAGCCCCGCCAGCTGCGTGAGAGCGAGGACTTCGGACACGCGGGCCTCCACCTCGGCCCGCGATCGCTTCTGCTGGCGGAGGCCGAAGGCGATATTCTCCTGGACCGTCAAGTGCGGCCACAGCGCGTAGGATTGGAAGACCATGCCGAGGCCCCGTTGCTCCGGCGGCACGAGGATCCCGCGTCCCGGGGCCGCCATGATCCGGCTGCCGATGACGATTTCGCCGCCATCGGGCCGTTCCAGGCCGGCGATGCAGCGCAGGGTCGTCGTCTTCCCGCAGCCGCTCGGGCCCAGCAGCGTGTGGAGGTGTCCCTCCGCGACCTCGAGACTCACGCTGTCCACGGCGATCACGGCGCCGAACCGTTTCTGCAGATTCACGAGGCGCACCACGGGCATCGCGCTATACCACGCTTACCGACGCGCGGGAGAGCCGCTGAAACGCGAACAACACCGTGAGGACGATGGTCGCCTGGATGAGTCCCAGCGCCGCCGCTTTCACGTAGAGCCCCTCCGTCCAGATATCGAAGAGGGCCACAGAGATCACCTCTCGCCCGCTGGAATACAGGAAGATCGAAGCCGAGAGCTCGCGGAAGAAGAAGGCGAAGAGGGTCACCCAGGCCGCTGCCAGGCCTGGCCGCAGGAGGGGCAGCAGAATACGGGTCCACCGTCGGAATGCCGAGATGCCGTGGACTCGCCCGACCTCTTCCAGTTCGGGGTGGATCTGCAGGAGCACGGAGGAGACGGCGCGCACGCCGTACGGCATGTAGCGCGTCACGTAGGCGATGCCCAGGATCGTGAGGCTCCCGTAGATCGCCATGGGCACATACACGTAGGTCCAGAGCAGACCCACGCCCATGACCAGGCCGGGAATGGCCACGGGGGCGGTGGAGAGATAGTCCAGGGCGCGGGCCAGCGGATGCGGCACGCGGTGCACGATGTACGCGATGAGCGCCACAAAGAGCACGCAGGCCGTGGCCCCGATCCCGGAGACGAGGAACGTGTTCTGGATGGCCCGGATGGTCGTGGGATACTGGAAGAGCACCCAGCGGAAATTCTCGAGGCTGATCTGGGCCAGCTCGATCCTTCCTGTCCAGATCCGCGAGAGCCCCATCACCGCCAGGGCGGCGTAGGGGAGCAGAGAAGAGACTGCGATAACGGCCCAACAGTAGGCTTCGACCCACGGCCGCCAGCGGCCGAGGGCCATGCGGGCGGCTCGGTGTCCCTTCCCGGAGACCGTGATGAACTGGCGCCGCCCCAGCACGCGTCGTTGAATGAAGACCAGGGTCACCACCAGGAGCAGGAGCATGGCCGAGAGCGCGGAGGCCATGTTGTAGTTGGCGGGGAAGACCGCCGTCAGCTCGAACATGCGGGAGGTGGTGAGGTAGATATTGCGAGGCGGTCCCAGCACGCTGGGGACGCCGAAGTTCTCGGCGCAGAGGACGAAGGCCAGGAGGAACGCTGAGAGGATGCTCGGGAGCACCAGGGGGAGGGTGACCTTCAGGGCCGTGCGGCCGGGGCCGACACCGACCATGCGGGCGGCTTCCTCAAGGGCCGGATCCATGTTCTTGAGGGCGCCCGTGCAGAACAGAAAGACCACCGGGCTGTGGAAGAGGCCCAGCACCCAGATGATCCCACTATAAGAATAGATGTTGAAGGGCGGTGCCGTCAGCCCCAGGAATTCCATGAGATAGACGTTCAGGATCCCCCGTTCGGGGGAGGCCAGGAGGACCCAGGCCAGGGCCCCCAGGAAAGGGGTAAGCAAGAACGGGACGACAGCCATGATTTCGATCAGGCCGCCGCGGCGGATATCGGTACGGGAGACAATCCAGGCCAGAGAAATCCCGACCAGCCCTGCCAAGACGGCCGCCAGCGCGGCCACCCAGACTGTGTCCAGGAGCGGGCGCCAGAATCTTGGCTCGGCCAAGCGAAGATAGTGCTGGAGGGTGAATTCGCCGGGAGCTCCGGGAGCGCCCGTGCGGAAGCTCCCAAAGAGCAGCATCCCCACAGGCACGACCACGAGAAACACACAGACGAGAGCCACCAGGACCAGCACAACGCGCTCTGTGATGCCGAGCTGCGATGCAGCCCTCATGGCTCACCACTACGCCTCGGGGATGACCGGGAGAAGATTGACCGGACCTGATCCGTCGCACGTCCCCGCGACCAATACAAACGACAGAATCACAGTGACATGGTCCGGGTCCTGGCGCCGGCGCCGCCCTGGCCCCCGGCCCCCGGAGGGAACCCTCCCGTGGTTCCCCCCATCGGCCAAGCGCCGCTGGGACCCCCCTCCGCTACGGGGGCCCTGGGGCGGCATCCGGCGCCACCCGGACCCGGTGTCACACAACTGATGTCGTTTGTATGAGCGTCACAATCCGAAGATCGCCCGCCACTCGTTCAGGAGCTTTTCCCGATCCGTCGCTGCGAGCTTCTCGTAATCCACCGGGACAAACTTGATCTGATCGAACGGCGGGTGATGCTTCATCGTGGTGTCCGTTCGAAACGAGACCCCGGTGAAGGTCTCCACCACCAGCTTCTGCCCTTCACCGGACAGGAGAAAGTCGGAGAGGAGCCTGGCGGCATTGGGGTGCGGCGCATT
>JAHFDC010000177.1 GCA_023249205.1 Candidatus Methylomirabilota bacterium | reverse complement strand
TCATCTCGAGGAAAAGCCGGATGCGCGGCAGGAGGCCCATGCTCACCCGCGACTATCCCCGCACGCCCACATGGATGCAGACGATCCCGCCGGTCAGCGCCCGCCAGCGGACCGCGCCGAACCCCGCCATCCGCAGCACCTCGGCGAAGGCGGCCGGCTCCGGGAAGGCTTCCACCGAGGCCGGGAGATAGGCGTAAGCGTCGGCATGGCCCGAGATCCAGCCGCCGATTCGGGGGAGGAGTGCCCGGCTATAGAATCGGTACAGGGCGGCGAAGAGGGTACCACGGGGCTGGAAGAACTCGAGGACGATGGCGCGCCCGCCGGGGCGCAGGACACGGCGCATCTCGGCTAAGGCAGTTGCCCGATCGCTCACGTTCCGGATCCCGAACGCCACCAGAACCGCGTCGAATGTCCCGACCCCAAAGGGGAGCGCCTCCGCCGCCCCGGCAGCGAGGCGCACCCGGGGCTCCCGCCCCGCCGCCTTCCGGCAGCCGAGACGCAGCATCGGCTCGCACGCGTCCAGCCCCACGATCGTCCGCGCGCCCGGGTGCTGGCGGGCTACCTCCAGCGCCAGATCCGCCGTGCCGGTACAGAGGTCCAGGGCCGCACCGTAGGGGGGAAGCGCCGCCTCAGCGGCCGCCGCCCTCCGCCACGCCACATCGCGGCGGAACGAGAGCAGGCGGTTGAGGAGATCGTAGCGCGGTGCGATGGCCGCGAACATCCGCCGGATGGCGGCGGCGTGGGCCGCGGCGTCGGGCGGGGCGGGCGCAGGCATGGTTTGAGGGCGCGAGAGAGGAGGCGCTAGTGGAGGCGGGTCTCCAGGGCCTTGATGTTGGTCTGGGCGCTCTTGGCCAACTCCCCCTTCGGGTTGTGCTTCAGGTAGAGCCGGTACTCCTCCAGCGCCTTCCGGTAGAGCGCCTTATCCTCCGTGGTCAGCTTCGCCTTGGTGTGGTAGGCAAGACCCAGGTGGTAGTGGGCCTCGGCGTGGTCAGGCTTGAGTTTGAGCGCGGCCTGGTACTCCTCGATCGCTTTGTCCAGGTGCTCGAAGAGGCGCTCGTGGTAGATGACGCCCAACTCGTAGTGGGCCTGCGCCTTCTCGGTGGCGTCGCGGGGGAGGGGCTTGGCTGCGGGGGGCGTGGCCGGCGGCGCCTTGCCGGGGACCGCCTCGGGTGGCTTCTGAGGATCAGCGCCCGCCAAGGCCGCGGTCAGCAGGAGCAGGCCGGTCACTACCCCCGTCGCCCGGCCTCGGCCGGCTCCCCCTCGTCTCACCGCCTCTCCTGAGCAGGACGTCTTTCCGCCCGCTCCCGTGCGTGCCGCGCCTACAATGCCAGGCACTCTCACCGCTTGTCAAGGCTGGAGGGGGGCGAACGGTGAGCACCATCGCCGGCCAGACGCCAGGTCAACAGTGAGAGGCTGGTCGCAACCCCATCCGATGAAGACCGAGGGTCGGGGGCCGGCGGCAGAACCGTTCCCGGCCCCGCCTGGCGGTACGCCTTCAGAAAATCCCGGACCAGCACCGGGGGGAGCGCTCAGGTGTGAGCCAACGACTCGCCCGTGCGTGACGGGGTGCCCGGACCGGCGCGGCCCTCCGGGGCCGTCCTCCGGGATAACTTTTTCCTTGACACGATCAGGTGAATGTCCTATTGTCCTAGGACAAGAGGACTCTCCCATGGACCTCACCCTGAATCGCAAGAGCCCGCTCCCCATTCACGTCCAGCTGAAGGCGCAGCTCGCCCACCTGATCCAGGCGGGGCAACTGGCGCCGGGGACCCGGCTCCCCACGGTGCGGCAGTTGGCGGGGTTCCTGCGCATCAACCGGAACACGGTGGCCAAGGTCTTCGCCGAACTGGAGCGGGAAGCGTACCTGTCCTGCGAGCCGGGGCGGGGGACATTCGTGTCCCGGCCGAAGGCGGAGGCGGGGGCGAGGAGCGAGAAGATGCGAGCGCTGCTGACGGTGGTGGACGCGGCGATGGAGAAGGCGCAGCACCTGGGGTTCAGCTCGGGGGAGTTCGCCGCGGCCCTGTACGCCCGTGCCCACAGCGCGCCGACGCCGAGCCGGGTGCGCAAGGTGCCGGCACTGTTCGTGGAGTGCAACCGGCCGCAACTCACGCGCTTCAGCGCGGAGCTGCGGGAGGCCCTCCCCCTCCGCCTGGACTCCCTGCTCATCGAGGACCTGGAGCGGATGGTCCGGAGGGCCCCCCGCTCCCTCCGGAGGTATGCGTTGGTCGTCACCACCTTCTTCCACGCGCACGAACTCCAGCGGCTGCTGGCCGACACCGGCATGGAAGTCGTCGCCCTGCTGGCGGAAGCCAACCTGGAGACCCTCATGCGGCTGACGGCGCTGCCGAAGGGGACCAAGGTGGGGGTTGCGTGCAACTCGTGGGCGGGGACGGAGAATGTCAAGCTCTCCATCCAGAATGCCGGGCTGAACCACCTTCGGCTCGTCCCAGGCTGCGGAGGGGAGACGGAGAGCCTGCGGCGGATGGTCAAGGAGGCATCGGTGGTGGTCTGCTCGAGCCTGGCAGCGGAGAAGATCCGGGGTCTGGCCCCTCAGGGGACACAGATCATCGTGGATGACCGGAGGCTGGATCGGTCGGGGATCGAGATGCTCCGGCAGCGGCTCGGGGCGCTGGCCGCGAGGGACGGCGGCCGGAGAAGGGCCGCAGTCCGCAGCGCGCCGTGAGAGGGAGGGGGGAGCGCCGGTGAGGAAGTCCCTGACCCTTCTCGCCTCGCCGCCGGGAGCACTGCCAGCCGGAGGGTGATGAGCCTGAGCCTCCCAGGAGAAACGGCCTGATGAATGAGTATGTGACGCACCTGCTGGTGAAGGAACGGATAGAAGAGGCACGGGCATTCGGGGCGAGGAGGGCGCTGGTCCGTTCCCTCCGCCCGCCGCGCCGGCCGGTCCGGGTCCACCTAGGCCTCGTCCTGGTCAGGATCGGCCACTGGATGCTCGGGCAGACTCTTGACCGCGCCGGTGAAGCGGACAGGTCCGGCTGAGGTCGCGGGCTCATGCTCTTCGCCGCACCGAAGACGACGTGGCAGTCATCCTTCCCCGCCGGGCAGCGAACCGACCAGGGGTGGATCCAGGGGAGGTGGCCCTGATGCTCGGGCTGATGCAACTCGGTGGACTTCTCGCGATGATCGCGATGACCTACGGCCCGGTGGTCGGGCTGCTCGGGCTCCTGAACCGGCGGGATCGTCGCGAATCGGCGATGCTCGGCAGCGTCCTGACGCAGTTCGCGTCCCCCAATTTTCGCGGCCGCATCGCCGCCGAGGTCCGTTGCGCCCTGTTCTCACGAAGGAGCGTAGTAAAGGTGAAAGCGCTGGCCTGCTCGCGCGAC
>JAHFDC010000029.1 GCA_023249205.1 Candidatus Methylomirabilota bacterium | reverse complement strand
CGCCGCCCCGGCCCCCGGCCCCGTGGGGAACCCTCCCGTGGTTCCCCCCATCGGCCAAGCGCCGATGGGACCCCCCTCCGCTACGGGGGCCGTGGGGCGGCATCCGGCGCCACCCGGACCCTCTGTCACACAATTTATGTCGTTCGTATGAGGGTGACTTCAGCGAATGGTGCTCCATGTTCACTCGACGGATGGAGGGGTGGGCGAAATGACGAGCATCACGAGGGCCAACTGCTGCCTTGCCATGTTTCAGGGGCTGTGCTATGCAAGGGCATGCGACGGCGCGTGCTGGGCATCGGGCTCGTGGCTGCCGGTCTGATCGGGGCGGCAGGGGCCCTGCTCCCGTGGGGTGAGCCGGGCGGTCTCTCCCTCTCCGGTCCCCGTACTCCCCGGCCCGCGGGCCATCCCGACATGACCTTCCTGGGCGCGCGGGTGGTGGAGGATCGGGCGGGGGAGCGGCTCTGGGAGGTGGCGGCGGACCGTGCGATCGTCTTCAAGGAGGCAGGGCGCGCGGTCCTCACCCGGGAGAAGGAGCCGGTCCGGATCACGCTCTACAGCGACGGCCGGAGGCTGGAGGCGACCGCCGAGCGGGCCGTCATCTGGATGGACAGGCGCGAAGTGCTTCTCGAGGGGAGCATCCTCGCCCGGTCCGACCAGGGCATCACGCTCCGGACGGACTGGGTCACCTGGTCGGCGGATCGGCGGAGCCTGGAGACGGACGCGCCCGTTACGCTCGAGCGTGCCGGGCTCACGGTAGAGGGGGAGGGAATGGAGGCGGATCTGACCCTCGAGCGCATGCTGCTGAGGGTTCACCGGGGCTCCCGGCTCACCGGGCAGGGGAAGGGTCAGTCGTGAGGGGAGTCCTGCTGGTCGGGGTGCTCCTCCTCGTTGCGGGGGCGGTGGCGGCAGAGACGCCTCCCCCCCTGCCGGGAGCGGCCGGACGCGCGCCGAAGGGGGGTCCCATCAGCATCTCGGCGGACCGCTTGGAGGTGGACCGGAAGGCCCGCACCGCCACCTATGCAGGCAACGTTATCGCCCGGGACAGCACACTTACCATCCTGGCCGACTGGATGGAGTTCACCTTTGACGAAGCGATGCAGGACGTGCAGCGCGTCCGGGCCACGGGGCACGTGCGGATCACGGAGCAGGGGGGGCGGGAGGCCACAGCCACCGCCGCCACCTACTTCGCGAAGGACGAGAAAGTCCTCCTCGAGGGGAACGCCCGGGCCTGGCAGGGCGAGAACGTGGTCAGCGGCAACACCATGACCCTCTACCTGCGGGAGGATCGCCACGTGGTGGAGGGGGAGGGGGATGCGCGGGTCAATGCTGTCATCTACCCCAGGCGCGAGGCCGGCGGCCCGCCTAAGCCCTGAGCCGGCGCCCGGCGCCGGGCCGATCCTCCGTGCCGTCAATCTGGTCAAGGCCTTCCGGGGCCGGAGGGTGGTCTCCGGGGTCAGCATCACGGTTGGGGCGGGGGAGGTGGTCGGTTTGCTCGGGCCCAACGGGGCAGGGAAGACGACCACCTTCTACATGGCTCTCGGGCTGCTGCGGCCGGACCAGGGCCACGTCTTCCTCAACGGCGAGGACGTGACCGGCCTCCCGGTCTACCAGCGGGCGCGGCGGGGACTCGGCTTCCTCCCGCAGGAGCCCTCCATTTTCCGGAAACTCACGGTGGAGGAGAACCTCCTGGCGATCCTGGAGGGGCTTCCCCTCCCGGCCGAGGAGCGGCGGGTGCGGACCGCATCTCTCCTGCGGGAGCTGGGGATCGCGCACCTGGCCGGGCGGAAGGCCTACACGCTCTCGGGCGGCGAGCGGCGGCGGGCCGAGATCAGCCGCTGTCTCGCCACCGACCCGGCCTGCATTTTGATGGACGAGCCGTTCGCTGGGATTGATCCGATCGCGGTGGAGGAAATCCAGGGAATCATCGCCCACCTCCGGGCGAAGGGGATCGGCATTCTTGTCACGGATCACAACGTGCGCGAGACCTTGCAGATTGTGGACCGGGCCGATCTCATCCACCGCGGGGAGATCCTGATCAGCGGGACGGCCAGGGAGCTGGCCGCCGATGAGCGGGCCCGGGAGATCTACCTGGGGGAGCGATTCTCCCTGTAGGCCGGGAAGGGCCGGGGGATGTAGGACAGGATGGCACTCGAGACCAAGCTCAGCCTCCGCCAGACGCAGCGCATGATCATGACCCAATCGCTGCAACAGGCGATTGGGCTGCTCCAGCTGAACCGGATGGAGCTGATCCAGACCGTCCGGCAGGAGCTGGAGGAGAACCCGCTGCTCGAGGAGGAGCTGGTCGAGGCGGTCGAGGCGGCCGAGGAGGCGGCCGGGACCAAAGCCGAGGCCGGAGCGGAGGAGCCGGCCGCGCCGGAGCCACAGCAGGAGGACAAGCTCTCCGAGACCGACTGGGAGGCCTACCTGCAGGACGCCTCGGACTATCGGCGGGAGTTTCCGCGGGAAGAGCTGGAGCGGGTCGCCCCCGAGGAGACGATGACCCGCCCCCGCTCGCTCGCCGACCACCTGACCTTCCAGCTCTACCTCTCCACCTCCGACCCCGACATGTTGACCTACGGCAACCTCATCATCGGCAACCTGGACGAGAACGGCTACCTGGCCATCCCGCTCGAACAATTGAACGAGGCCCCCGCGAGCGACTCCTCCCTCCCGGAGCGGGCGCTCCGGCTCGTCCAGTCCCTCGATCCGATGGGGGTGGCGGCCCGAGACCTCCGGGAGTGCCTCCTGCTCCAACTGGATACCCTGGGGGCGGAGGCGAGATTAGCCCGGTGCCTGATCACCGAGCACCTGGCGGAGCTGGAGCACCGGAACGTTGCCCGGCTGGCGGACCGGATGAAGGTTTCCCCCCGGGAGGTGCAGGTGGCCCTGGAGCTCATCGCCAGCCTGGAGCCCAAGCCGGGCCGCACCTTCAGCACCGAGGAACCCCGCTACATCACCCCTGATGTGTACATCCTGAAGGTGGACGACCGGTTCGTGGTGGTGCTGAACGAGGATGGCCTTCCCCGCCTCCGCGTCAGCGGCTACTACCGGACGGTTCTCACCCGGCGGGAGCAGAACTCGAAGGAGACCCGGGAGTACGTGGAGGGGAAGATGCGCTCGGCTCTCTGGCTCATCCGGAGCATCGAGCAGCGCCAGCGCACCCTCTTCAAGGTGACCGAGAGCATCGTGAAGTTCCAGCGGGAGTTCCTGGAGCAGGGGATCAGTGCCATGCGCCCCCTCGCCCTGAAGGAGGTGGCCGAGGACATCAGCATGCACGAGTCCACGGTGAGCCGGGTCACGACCAACAAGTACGTCCACACGCCGCAGGGGCTCTTCGAGCTGAAGTACTTCTTCCACCGGGGGGTGCCCGCCACCGATGGCGGGCTGACGGTTTCCTCCCTGACAGTAAAGGACATCGTCCGCAGGCTCCTGACACAGGAGGACCAGGGGAAGCCCCTCAGCGATCAGAAGATCGTGGAGATCCTTCAGCAGCAGGGGGTGGAGATCGCCCGCCGGACGGTGGCCAAGTACCGCAGCCAGCTCCGGATCCCCTCCTCCAGCAAGCGGCGGCGCTACTAGTACACGCGGGATACATTGTGTGACAAACGGTCCGGGTGGCGCCGGATGCCGCCCGACGGCCCCCGTAGCGGAGGGGGGCCCATCGGCGCTTGGCCGATGGGGGGAACCACGGGAGGGTTCCCCACAGGCCCGGGGGCCGGGGCGGCGCCGGCGACAGGACCCGGACATTGTCACTGTGATTCTGTCGTTTGTATTAGCCGGGAGGGGCACGATGCACGTTACCATCACCGGGCGGAACCTGGAGGTGACGACGGCCCTTCGGCGCTACGCGGCGGAGAAGCTCGGGAAGGTGGAGAAGTTCCTGGACACCAGCATGACGGCCCACGTGGTCCTCTCGGTGGAGAAGTACAGGCAGATCGCCGAGGTCACGCTCCGCGCCCGGGACCTGACGATCCGGGCGGAGGAGAGTACCCCGGACCTGTACGCTTCGCTCGACCTGGTAGTGGACAAGATCGAGCGCCAGATCCAGCGCTACAAGGGGCGGATCATCCGGCACTGGGCGCGCGGGGTGGCTAGGGGGGGCGGGCCGCGCCGCGGGGCGGTGGCGGCGCTGGCGGAGGAGCCGGAGGAGGAGTCTGCCCCCCGCGTGGTCAAGGTGAAGCGCTTTGCCATCAAGCCGGCGACGGTGGACGAGGCCCTCCTCCAGATGAATCTCCTCGGGCACGCCTTCTTCGTCTTCCAGAACGCGGTCAGCGATCAGGTGAACGTCCTGTACCGGCGCCACGACGGGCAGTACGGCCTCATCGAGCCAGAGCACTAGCCCCGGGTCGCGCGCCGCCCCCCCAGCCACGGGTTCTCGCCGAGGAACGCACGGGGTGACTGGTCTCCACTTTGTCATCGTCACCGGGATGTCGGGGGCGGGGAAGAGCCAGGCCGCCAAAGGGCTCGAGGATCTCGGCTACTTCTGCGTGGATAACCTGCCCGCGACCCTGATCCCCACCTTCGCGCGCCTCTGCGCCGCCTCGGAGCGGCGGATCGAGCGGGTCGCCCTGGTCATTGACGTTCGCGAAGGCCAGTTCCTGGATCAGGCGCTGGACGCGCTGCGAGGGCTGCGCGAGGCCGGGCACCGGGTCCAGATCCTCTTCCTCGAGGCCAGCGACGAGAGCCTGCTGCGCCGCTTCAGCGAGACCCGCCGTCCCCATCCGCTCGCCCCGGCCGGCCCGGTGGCGGATGGGATCGCCCGGGAGCGGGAGCGCCTCCGCCCCCTGAAGGCGGAGGCGGATCTGGTCCTCAATACCGGTCCCCTCACGCCCCACGAGCTCCGGCAGTACCTGGCGCAGACCTTCGGGGAACGGCTCGAGGGGGCGGCGACCGCGGTGACCCTCATCTCCTTCGGCTACCGGTACGGCCTCCCGCTGGACGCGGACCTCGTCGTTGACCTCCGGTGCCTCCCGAACCCCAACTTCGTCCCGGGCCTGAAGCCCTTGCCGGGGACCGATCCCGCCGTCGCCGACTTCCTGCGGGGCAGCCCGGAGGTGAAAGCGTTCCTGGACCGCCTCCTCGCATTTCTCCAGTTCGCTCTCCCCGGGTACCTCGCCGAGGGGAAGGCGTACCTGACCGTCGCCCTGGGATGCACCGGGGGCCGGCATCGGGCTCCCTACGGGGCGGAGGTGGTGGCGGCGCAGTTGAAGACGCTGGGATACGCGGTGACCGTCCGGCACCGGGACATGGAGCGACCCTAGCGTGGCTCCAACACATCGCCCGTTGTGATAACGGGACAACTGGGGTGCAGGGGCGGGCAGCATGGTACCTTCCCCTCCCCCTGCCCTCCATCGCTCGAGGGGCGGCCTCCGGCCCTGGTCCGGGGGAGCGCACCGCATCCCGCCGGCCGTGTCGTCTGCGGCGGTCGCGGCCGGGACAGGGTCAGCCTTCGCGCGGAGGAGCGAGAGGCGGAGAAGATGACGCCGCCGGCTGGGCTCGGGGGGGGCCGGCTTGGGGGAAGCCGGTGACGGGGGGGCCTCTCGAGGGGCTGCGCGTGCTGGACCTCTCCCGGGTCCTGGCCGGCCCCGTCTGCTCCATGCTCCTCGGGGATCTGGGGGCGGATGTCCTGAAAGTCGAGCAGCCCGGTGTGGGGGATGAAACCCGCTCCTGGGGCCCCCCCTTTTACAAGGGGGAGAGCGCTTACTTCCTCGCCATCAACCGGAACAAGCGGAGCCTGACGCTGAACCTGAAGCACCCCCGCGGCCTCGCGCTCCTCTCCCGGCTGGTGCAGGCCTCAGACATTCTCATCCAGAACTTCCGGCCCGGCACGATGGCGCGCCTGGGACTCGGGTACGCGGAGGTCACCCGGCTCAACGGTCGCCTCGTCTACGCTTCTCTCAGCGCCTACGGGACGACCGGACCGGGCGCGGCGAAACCCGGCTACGACTTCATCGCCCAGGGGGTCGGGGGTCTTATGAGCATCACCGGCTGGCCGGATGGACCCCCGACCAAGGTTGGAGTCGCGGTGGTGGACCTGGTGGCGGGCCTGCTCCTCACGGGCCTCATCCTCGCGGCCCTGCATCGCCGGGAGCGGACGGGCCGCGGGGAGGAGGTCGAAACCTCGCTCCTCCAGGCAGCGGTCGCCTTGCTCATCAACGTAGCGAGCAACCACCTGGTCACCGGTCAGGTGCCGGGGCGCTGGGGGAACGCGCACCCCAACATCGTTCCGTACCAGACCTTCGCGACGGCCGACGGGCACCTCAACCTGGCCATCGCCAACGACGGTCTGTGGCGGACATTCTGCGAGGTGATGGGGGAACCAGCCTGGGCGGAGGACCCGGACTTCGCCACCAATGCGGGGCGGACCCGCAATCGGGAGCGCCTGGTGTCCCTCCTGGCGGCACGTTTCGCTGCCCATCCCACCGCGGCCTGGCTCGCGCGGCTGGAGGCGGCCCATCTCCCCTGCGGGCCCGTGAACACGATCGCGCAGGCCCTGGCCGACCCCGCCGTCCGCCACCTGGGGATGGTCCAGGAGGTGGAGCATCCTACCCTGGGCGCTCTCCCGCTCCTCGGGGTCCCCTTCGCCGTGGGAGGCTCTTCCCCCACGATCCGCCGCCCGCCCCCCCGGCTCGGGGAGCACACGGAGGAGATCCTGCGGGACGTGCTCGGACTTGCGCCGGCGGACGTTGAGGCCCTTCGCAGGGAGGACGTCCTCTGAGAGCGACCGTTCCTCCGTGGGCGTCCCCTCCCCCCTCGTCCTGGCGCTTCCTGCGGTCGGGTCCGCTCCCCGGCCCCCTCAACATGGCACTGGACGAGGTCTTGACCTTCTCCTGCGCGCGCGGCGAGGGGGCCCCGGTCCTCCGCCTCTACACCTGGGATCGGCCGACGGTGTCGGTGGGGTATGCGCAAGTTCTCGAGCGGGAAGTGGACTTGGAGGCCTGCCGCCGCCTGGGGTTCGCCGTCGTCCGGCGGCCGACGGGAGGCCGCGCGGTTCTGCACCAGCACGAACTGACCTACGCAGTCGCCTTCCCCAAGGGCCTCCTCGGGCCGGGGGGAGTCCAGGAGGATTACCGGAGGATCAGCCAGGGGCTGGTCCTGGGCCTCCGCCGCCTCGGCGTGGCGGCCTCCCTCTCCCGGGGATCGGGGGGTCGGGGGCCGGTCAGCGGCGTCTGCTTCCTGGGAACCTCCCGGTTCGAGGTCACCGTGGCCGGGCGAAAACTGGTGGGTTCGGCCCAGCGGCGGTTCCGGGACGCGGTTCTGCAGCACGGCTCCCTCCTTCTGGACCTGGACCGGGCTGCCTGGGAGGCGACGCTGCCGGCACTCCGGCATCCCGCCGCGAAGGACTGGACCGGCCGGCTGAACACTCTCACGTTCCTCCTGGGAGCACGCCCCTCCCTCGCCCGGGTGGTGGAGGCGCTCCGGGATGGGTTCGCGGAGGCCCTGGGACAGCCCCTCGCCGAAACCCACCCTTCCCGGGCGGAGGCGAGAGCCGCCGCCGCATTGGCCTCCGGCCGCTACGGCAGTCCCAACTCGACTCCAGACCGGCGGACCGCCGCCGGCCGCCTTGACACCCTTCAACGCCTTTGATAGCCTCATACGGGCAATTTACGGGATTTTGGGCTTTCGGAGGCGTCCGGCTGAAGGAGGCGTATGGCTTTCGACAAGCGG
>JAHFDC010000028.1 GCA_023249205.1 Candidatus Methylomirabilota bacterium | reverse complement strand
GGCCGACCACGCACGACTTTACCCCGAGCGTCTTCGTGGACATCGAGACCGAGCTCGAGGAGAAGGTCCGGGCGCTGAAGGCGCATTCCTCCCAAGTGCTGAAGACCAACGTCGAGGGGCTCTCCATCGCGGACTTCTGCCGGGCCTCCGCCCACTTCCGGGGGATCCAGGGCCGGGTCCGCTCTGCGGAGGGGTTCGTGCCCCTCCGGCTCTTCATCAATGTCGGCTGAGGCAGGCGGCAGGGCGGTGCTGGAGCAGGTGATTCCCCACTCGCGGCCGAGCCTGGGGGAGGGGGAGGCCGAGGCGGTGGCGGCGGTCCTCCGCTCGGGGTACCTCGCCCAGGGGCCCGAGGTGGCCGCCTTCGAGGCGGAGGTGGCGGCCCGGATGGGCCTCCGGGGCGGGGTCGCCACCTCCTCGGGGACCGCCGCCCTGCACCTGGCTCTCCTGGCGCTGCGCACGGGGGCGGGGGACGGGGTGCTCCTGCCCTCCTACACCTGTGCCGCCCTGCTGCATGCCGTCCGGCTGGCCGGCGCAGAGCCGATCCTGGCGGACGTGGACCCCGCGACCGGGGGTCTGGACCCGGAGGCGGCCCACCGAGCCCGCACGTCTCGCTGCCGCGCCCTGATCCTGGTTCATCCCTTCGGCTGGCCGGCCCACGTGGAGATCCTGCGATCTCTGGGCCTGCCGATCATCGAGGATTGCGCCCAGGCCCTGGGCGCGACGGCCGGGGCCCGGCCCGTGGGGAGCCGGGGGGAGGCAGCGGTCTGCTCCTTCTATGCCACCAAGCTGATCGCCACGGGGGAAGGGGGGATGCTGCTCAGCGACCGGTCGGAGGTTCTGACGCTTGCCCGGGACCTCCGGTCGTACGATGAGGCCCCCGATGCCAGGCTCCGGTTTAACTACAAAATGACCGACCTCCAGGCGGCGGTGGGCCGGGTCCAGCTCAGCCGCCTGACGGAATTTCTGGCTCGCCGGACCGCCATCGCCGCCGCGTACCGGCGGGCCCTGGCCGATGCTCCGGTGGCCCTTCCTCCCGAGGTCCCGGGGCGGATCTACTACCGATTCGTGGTCCGGGTCCCTGGCGGGGCCGGAGCCGCCCTGGACGCATTCGCCCGGCAGGGGATCGCCTGCCGGCGGCCGGTCCATACGCCATTGCACCGCCTCCTGGACCGGGACGGGTTCCCGGGGGCAGAGGAAGCCTGGCGGACTTCTCTCTCCCTCCCGTGCTCTCCGGCCCTGACCGATAGGGAGGTCAGCCGCGTGGCCGAAGCGGCCCGGGCTATCCTGGAAAGGGGGGGGCGATGAGGGAATCGGGGGCGGACTTCCCCCACAAGCGGGTCGCCTACCTGGTGCTCATCCTTCTCTTCCTCGTCCTCTTCCTCATTCCGGTCCGGGCGTGGTTTACCGCGCACGGCGGGCGGTGGCTGTATATTTTCCTCTTCTCGGCCAGCCTGAGCGGGCTCCTGGTCCCCCCGGTCCGGATCCTCGCCCAGCGCGCCGGGGTCCTGGACATCCCGGATCCTCGGAAGCAGCACGGAAGCGCCACGCCGCTCCTCGGAGGGGTGGCCCTCTTCGTGGCCTTCTGCCTCTCCCTCCTGGCCAACTCCATATTCTCCCGGGACCTCCTCGACATTCTTCTGGGGTCCGCGCTCCTGGTGGCGGTGGGGGTGGCGGATGACCTCCGACCGGTCCCGGCCGGCCTGAAACTGGCAGCCCAACTCGCGGCGGCGATCCTCGCGATGTCCGGTGGACTGACCCTGGAGGTGCTCCCGCCTGCGCTGGGGGGCTGGGCCTGGGCAGCGAACGGGCTGCTCACCCTCCTCTGGATCATCGGCATCACCAACGCCATGAACTTCTTCGATGGGATGGATGGGCTGGCGGCGGGGCTCGGGGCCATCACGGCCCTCTTCCTCGGAGTCCTGGCGTATCAGAACCAGGAGCCGGTCCTCGGCTGGGTGGCGGCGGCGACCATGGGCAGTTGTCTGGGGTTCCTCCCCTACAACTTCCGCCCCGGCCGGCCAGCCAGCATCTTCCTGGGAGATTCCGGGGCCGCCTTCCTGGGATTCGTCCTGGCGACCCTAGCGGTCAAAGGGGATTGGGCCGCGGACAACCCGGTCGTGGCCCTGACGGCCCCCCTGCTGGTCTTCGGCATCTTTATATATGACATGATCTACATCACCCTCGACCGGATCCGGTCCGGCAGGGTCCGCTCCTTGAAGGGCTGGATCGAGTACGTGGGACGGGACCACCTCCACCACCGGCTGGAGGCTCTCTTCGGCCGGAGGTCCCAGAGCGTGCTCCTTATCTACGGGATGAGTGTCTGCCTGGGGCTGGCCGCCACGGTCTTGCGCCGCGCGGACACCCGGGACGCCCTCATGCTCATCACCCAGGGGGTGATCATCCTGCTGATCGTCACCATCCTGGAGCGGGAGGGGAACCGGCGCCTGCGGGAACGGGGGGTCAAGCCGGGAGGAGCTCCAGGATCTTGCCCAGGAGATGCTCCGGGTCGAAGGGTTTGAGGACGTGGACCTCGGCCCCGGCTGCCTTGAAGGCGGCCTGGTCGGCCGCGCTGGAGCGGGTGCTGAAGATAATGATAGGGATGGCGGCGGTGGCCGGGTCACCTTTCAGGGCCCGGGCCACGGTGTACCCGCTGAGACGGGGGAGCATGACGTCAAGGATGATGAGGTCCGGACCGGCGGAGCGGGCGGTCTCCAGCCCGGCCTGGCCGTCCCGCGCGGTCAGCACCCGGAACCCCTTGGAGGCGAGGTACTCCGATAGGAGGGTGACGATCGGGCGCTCGTCGTCCACCACCAGGATCGTGCGCTGCATTCCGGGGAACGGGTGCGGCATGGGAACCTCAAAAAAAAGTCCGCGCGGGTCTCTTTTTCCTTTCCATTTTGGGGGAAAGGCGCTATAAACGCAAACAAATTTGGGGCCCGGCGAGGGCGGTTCTCGCCGGACTTCCGCTGCCGCAGACGGAAAGGGGGTGGGGAGTTGCACGCCTTGGGGACGCACCTTCTGGTGGAGCTCCACGGTTGTGACCCGGACAAACTGAAGCGCGTGGATGTGGTGAGAGACATCATGGTCGCCGCAGCCCAGGCCTGCAAAGCAACCGTCCTCGACGTGGCCTTCCACGAGTTCAACCCCTTCGGCGTCAGTGGCATCGTGGTCATCGCCGAGTCACACCTCTCCATTCACACCTGGCCCGAGTACCGGTACGCGGCGCTGGACATCTTCACCTGCGGGACTACGATCAAGCCCCAGGAGGGGGTCGAGTACGTCGCGCTCCAGTTCGGCTGCGCCACCCCCTCCATCGTGGAGGTGAAGCGGGGTGTCATGCCGGGCGCCACCCGGAAACTCCCTCATAAGCTCCCCGCCGACCGGGCGGCAAAGGCCAGCCGTCGGCCCTTCGCGGCCGTGCCCTCCTAGGGAGGGGCCGGGGCGCCCCCCGCCGGCCACGGTGTAGAGTCCGGCATCCGTCGGAGCCAGGGCCCCGGCCGGAACCGGCCAGGCCTCCCCCGGCCCCGGAGCGGGGACGACCCCGGTGAAGCAGGCGATCGGCTGGCGCCTCGGTGCTCTCCTCCTGACCACGGGCCTGAGCCTCCTCTACCTGTTCCCCTCGCTCGTGGGCCCGCAGCGCCTCCCCCCCTGGTGGGGGTACGTCCGGCCCTTCATCCTGGCCCCGCCCCCCGAGCCGATCAACCTGGGGCTGGACCTCCAGGGCGGGATGCACCTCGTCCTGGAGGTGGACGCCGCCCAGGCCGTTGGGAGCGCGATCCTCCGCCGCGGGGCCGAACTGCGGCGAGGCTTCGAGCGCGAGGGTCTCCAGGGGGCGACGGTGGACGCGGAAGGGGGGCGGATGCTCCGGATCCGGTTCCCCGATCCGAAGGACCTGGAGAGGGCCGAGGCGGTCCTGGGGGCGTACGGGGAAATGACCCGGAGGCCCGGGGAACAGCCGGGGGAAGTCCTCCTGAGCGTCAGCGATGCCGAGGCGACCCGGATCGCCCAGGCGGCCGTGGACCAGAACGTCGAGAAGATCCGCAACCGGGTGGACCAGTTCGGCGTGGCGGAGCCCCTCATCCAGCGGGAGGGGGGGAGCCGGATCGTGGTCCAACTGCCGGGGATCAAGGACCCACAGCGGGCCCTCAACCTGATCGGGCAGACCGCCCTTCTGGAGTTTAAGCTCCTGGACGACCGGCACAGCCTGGAGGAGGCCCTCGCCGGCAAGGTCCCGGAGGGCTCCCAGGTCCTCTACGAGAAGGTCCTGGATGAGAGGGGGAATGTGATCCGGCGGAGTCCCTATCTCGCGGAGCGGAAGACCCTCCTGACCGGTGACACCCTGACGTCGGCTGAGGTGCGGATCCACCGGGACACGAACGAGCCCTACGTGAGCATCGAGTTCGACCGGGAGGGGGCCCGGATGTTCGCGGAGGTGACCGAAAAGAACGTGGGGCGCCGCCTGGCCATCGTCCTGGATGGGACCGTCTACTCCGCCCCCCGCATCAACGAGAAGATTCCGTCGGGCCAGGCCCAGATCACCGGGCGGTTCACGATGCAGGAGGCCCGGGACCTGGCCATCGTGCTGCGGGCCGGGGCCCTGCCTGCCCCCGTGAACATCGTCTCCAACCTGACGGTGGGCCCCTCCCTGGGGCAGGACTCCATCGCCGCCGGGGTGCGGGCCAGCCTCCTGGGGGGCCTCCTGGTGATCCTCCTGATGGCCGTCTATTACCGGGGGGCGGGCCTCATCGCCGATGCGGCGCTCCTTCTGAATCTCCTCCTCCTGCTGGGGGCGTTAGCCATGATCCGGGCCACCGTCACCCTCCCGGGCATCGCCGGCATCGCCCTGACCATCGGCATGGCCGTGGACAGCAACGTCTTGATCTTCGAGCGGATCCGCGAGGAGCTGCGCCTGGGCAAGACGGTCCGGGCCGGGATTGACTCCGGCTACGAAAAGGCCTGGGTGACCATCGTTGACTCCCACGTGACCACCCTCATCACCGGGTTCGCCCTCTTCCTCTTCGGGTCCGGGCCGGTGAAGGGGTTCGCGGTCACCCTCACCCTGGGGGTGATGATCAATTTATTCACCGCGATCGTCGGGACCAAGGTGGTCTTCGACTGGATGACGCGCCGGTGGCAGGTGCGCCGCCTGAGCATCTAGTGCCGGGCCAACGAATTGCGCCTACGATTGCAGCCGAGCCGCGGGTGGCGCCGCGCGCGGCCCCCGAGCGGCCGGGTGGAGTGGGACCCCCTCGGCCTCCTTCCGCAATTCCCCGAATTGCGGAAGGGGCGGAGCGGGTGACGGAGCCCGGCCGCGAGCGGGGCACGCCGGCGACAGGACCCGCGGCAGCACGGTTTGGCAGGATTAGGCTGAATTGGTTGCAGCGTCGCTAGGGGGCTTAGCGTCTGGGATGGAACTGCTCACCAACACCAAGTTTGATTTCATCGGCCGGCGGAAGGTGGCCTTCCTCGTGTCGGCCGGCCTGATCCTCCTGGGGCTCGTGGCCCTCGTCCAGATCTGGAGGGGGGCGGCCAACCTGGGGATTGACTTCGCCGGGGGGACCTCGGTCCAGATCCGGTTCCGGGACCCGGTGGACCTGGGCGCGGTCCGGGCGGCCCTCTCGAAGGGGGGCCTCGCGGAGAGCGACCTCCAGCAGTTCGTGGGGGGGCGCCGGGTGCTGGTTCGGCTCAAGGCGAAGGGGGAGGCGGCCGCCGGGACCGCCCACAAGGTGGAGGAGGGGCTCCGGGCAGCCTTCCCCGGCAACCCCCTGGAGGTGGAGGGGTCGAGCGAGGTGGGACCGGTGATCGGCCGGGAACTCCAGAAAGCCGCCTCGTGGGCCATCGTGATCTCCCTGCTGGGGATTGTCCTCTACATCGCCTGGCGCTTCGAGTTCCGTTTCGGCGTGGCCGCCACCATCGCGACCCTCCACGACGTCCTGGCGGTCCTGGGCACCCTCTTTCTTCTCGGGACGGAGATCACCCTCCTCATCGTCACGGCCCTCCTCACGTTAGCCGGCTACTCGCTCACCGACACCGTCGTCGTCTATGATCGGATCCGGGAGAACCTCCGGGCCCGTCGGCGGGAGACATTAGCCGAGACGATCAATGCCAGCATCAATCAGGTCCTCGCCCGGACCATGATGACGTCCCTCACCACCCTGCTCGCCGTGCTCTCCCTCCTGCTCGTCGGGGGCGAGGTGCTCCGCGATTTCGCCTTCGC
Source organism: Candidatus Methylomirabilota bacterium (assembly GCA_023249205.1). Taxonomy (GTDB): domain Bacteria; phylum Methylomirabilota; class Methylomirabilia; order Methylomirabilales; family JACPAU01; genus JACPAU01. The sequence goes on along the minus strand of JAHFDC010000028.1, from coordinate 1,455 downwards.
CCTCTGCCTCGGTATCCTCGTGGGGACCTATTCCTCCTGGTTCGTGGCGAGCCCGATCGTCTACGAGTGGCGCCTGGCGGCCGATCGCCGGCGCCGCCGCCCCGCCCGGGCCTAAGCCCAGAAGTCCTTGATATTCTTGCCATGGCATGCGAATTGCTGTCCCTTCAAGGGCCGAATCGTTTCGCCCCGTTCCCGGTCGGTCGTGAGGCTCAGAGGAGCCCCAGCTTGACTACGCGCTACCTCCGGCGGCGAAACTCCCCAGTCCCACCCATCCATCGGCAGATTTCCGCCCGCACGGCTTCCAGCGTGCCCCCGTGGGCATCCATGCCGTGCTCCGCCGGCATGGAGCGGTTGGGCCGGGGTGGGAGTCCAGTGGGTGTTCGAGGAGCCAGTGGTGAGTCATTTCACGCGGGGGTGAGCGCCGGAGGGGGCGTCCTCCAGGGGCTTTGCGCTTGACTTGACCTGGGCCGCGTGTATAGTGGCGCAACAATGCCGCAGTCTCTCGCGCGGAACGGCGTCGCGCGGGGGGCTCCAGGCGAAGGCGCCGGGGGATAATCTGAACAACATGGCTGCCATCAAGTACTACGGGGAACAGTTCCGGGACGCGGAAAGCGAGTGTTACTTTCCGGAAGAGTTGGCGCTCTGGGAGGATCCCCTCGGGCTCGAGGGGGGCGCGCTGGAAGGGACCCGCGTCTTCGTGGAGTCGCTCCTGCTCAACGCGGATGTCCTGGCGGACGGGAGCGCAGGGGGACCGGTCGGTCTCGGCCGGGTGACGGTGCGGAGGGTCGTCTTCCGGGAAGCGTAGCGCGCCGGGCGGGAGCATGGGGGGAGCGGCGGGGGAGGAGGCGGCTGTCATCGCCGCGTGCGCCGCGGAGAGCGCGGCAGTGAAGCGCGCCTTCGTGGCGGAGGCCCTCCCCCGCTTGGTGACGGCGGCCCAGATGACGGTGGAGGCGCTGCGGCGGGGGGGGACGCTCATCTTCTTCGGGAACGGGGGGAGCGCCGCCGACGCCCAGCACCTGGCGGCCGAGTTCGTAAACCGGTTCCGGCTGGAGCGAGCCCCGCTGCCGGCCCTTGCCCTCACCACCGATACCTCGGTCCTGACCGCGATCGCCAATGACCGGGACTTCGGGGAGATCTTCGCGTGGCAGGTGGAGGCCCTGGGAAAGCCGGGGGACCTGGTCTTCGCGCTCAGCACCTCGGGGCGGTCGCGGAACGTTCTCAGGGGCGTGGAGGCCGCCCGGGCTCGCGGCATGAAGACGGTGGGGCTCACCGGGGGGGATGGCGGCCGCCTGGCTGCCCTGGTGGACCTGGCCCTGGTCGTTTCCTCCCGCTCCACGCCGCGGATCCAGGAGGTCCACATCACGATCGGCCACGCGCTGTGTGAGGTTGTGGACCGGGCCTTCGCCGGGCCCGGGACGACGTCGGAAACCGCCGGCCGCCGCCCGTAGCGGGCGG
>JAHFDC010000027.1 GCA_023249205.1 Candidatus Methylomirabilota bacterium | reverse complement strand
TAGGCGGTGAGGAGGATCCGCCGGGCGATCCAGAGGACCCGGTCGAACCGGCGGGCCCGCAGGAAGAACTCGGCGGCTTCCTGCTGCAACCCCCGGTCCTCCGGATGGGCGCGAACGAGGACCCAGTACTCCTCCGCTGCCTGCTCCCAGAGCCGCAGGGCGCTCAGTTCGCGAGCCGTGGGGAGACGGGGCTGCTCCCCGGGAGGGTCCACGGGGGCCGCGGCCGGCCGGGGGGGGTCGCGCGGAGCCGGGCGGCCGAGGGTCACCAGGAGATCCCGCGCGCGGGCGGGGTAGTAGTCCCCGCCGGTCTCCTGCGCGGCCCTCCGGAAGCGCTGGAGGGCCCCCTCGATATCGCCCGCGGCCTCGAGCAGGCGTCCTTCCCAGAAGAGAGCCTGGCTGGTGTAGGAGGAGGCCCGCCGCTCCGCAAGAGTTCTCAGGAGCGGCCGGGCCTGCGGGACCTCGCCGTCCCGGATGTGCACCCAGGCCCGCCGCCAGAGGGCCGCGTCACCGAAGTCCCCGTCGGGGTAGGCGCGGGTGACGCGGGCGAAGGCCTGGAGAGCCTCCTGGCGCCGCCCCAGGTCCTCCAGGTTTTCCGCCAGCAGGAAGAGGGCATCGTCGGCGAAGGGGTGGGTCGGTTGCAGTTGCAGGAGGCGCTCGAGGAGCGCGTTGGCCCCGGAGGGATTCCCGTGCCGGGTCCGGGCCCGGGCCGCCCAGAAGAGGGCGGCGACCTGGTGCCGGCCCCCGTGGGAGGCGGCCGCGGTGAGGTGCCGTGCGGCCTCGGGGTACTCCCGAAGGCGGAAGTGGCTCTGGCCGAGCAGATACTGGGCCTCCTCCTGCCAGGGGCCGGGAACGGCGGCAAAGGGGGCTAGAGCCGATACCGCCTCGCCGAAAGACTCGCCCCGGTACAGCGCCTGCGCGCGGGCGAAGAGGTCCGCGGCCGTCACAGCCCCCGGGGCCCCGATCGCCTCGAAGAGCGCCGCGGCCTCGTCCGCCGCCCCGCTCGCCGGCTCCTCTCGCCAGAGCGCGAGGAGCAGAGGGATCCCTTCTGCGGGATCACCCGCCCGGAGTCGGACGCGGGCCAGCAGGAGGCGGGCCGCGGGGGCGCGGCTGGAGGTGCCGAACCGGGCCAGGAAGGTCTGAAGGCTCCGGGTGGCGCCGGCCAGGTCGAGAGCGGCCGCCTGGCTCTCGGCGAGGAGGAGAAGCGCCGGTTCGACCAGGGGGCTGTCCGGGTGGGCGGCCAGCAGGCGGGTGAGCGGCGGGACGGCGTCCTGGGGGAGACCGCGCCGCTGTTCCGCCTCGCCCCAGGCGAGCAGGGCGTAATCAGCCACCTCCGGAAAGTCCTTGGCCGCGCTTTGAAGATGGGGGAGGGCCTCCTCGTAATGGCTGAGCCGATGCTGGCAGAGGCCCAGGAGGAGACTGACCCGGCGGGCAAGGGGCTGGGGGAGCGGGGCGCCGGCCAGCGGAGCGAGTCCGGCGACGACCCCGTCGCAGTCCCCCTCTCCCGCGGCCTCCAGGGCGTCGGCGAATGCAGCGGCGGGGTCGGGAGAGGGAGGCGGTTCTACCGACGGTGACGGAGCCTGAAGGAGGAACGCGAAGCCCAGGGAAATCGCGCGCCACGACCGCGCCCGCCCCATCCCGTCCCCCATGCCACTCCCGCCCTCCGCCTCCCTGCTCTCCCCTACGCCTTCTCGAGCATCCCCCTGCTGTACAGCTTGTTGATGTTCTCGAGTGCCTTCAGGTCCTCCAGGCCGCTCTCCTCGACGACGCTGCGGATATCGTGCCGGCCGTCGAGGAGACTCAGGAACCGCTCCAGGTCCGGGGCCGGCCTCTTGCCCGCGAGCAGTTGCACCAGCCGGGGGCCGGCCTTCAGCCGGGTACTGAGCGGTGGGAGGTCCTTGGCCAGCCGGGCGGTCTCCTCCAGGCGGCGGAGCCCCTCCGTGATGAGGGCCTGGTTCCCCACGGTGATCGGCGGCGGACCGCTCGGCGCGATGTTCCCCAGGGGCTCCAGCTCGAAATCCCCGTCGGTCCAGCCGAGGAGCCGGTAGACCGCTCCCTCCCCCCGAAGCGTCCCCTGCACCGCGTTGATGATCTTGCCGTCCTGGAAGTAGAGGTGCCCCGTGCGCCCCTCCGACACGATGGTGAGGATGCCGGTCCTCTTCTCCGGCTCCAGGAGCCGGATGAGATTGACCAGACCCATCTCCTTCAGCTTCCCCGTGACGGCCGAAGGCCCCCCTTCGCCCTTCTCGGACTTCGCCCGCTCCGCCTCTGCCTTTTGCAGCACCTTGCTGACCCGCTCCAGCAACTCGTCGAAGTGGAACGGCTTCGTGACGAAGTCCTCGGCCCCGATCTGGAGCCCGCGCACCTTGTCCTTCACCTGCGAGAGGGCGGTCAGAAAGATGATGGGGATGCCGGCGGTCCGCGGGTTCTCCTTCAGGATCTTCGCCACCTCGAACCCGTCAATCTTCGGCATCATGACGTCCAGGAGGATGAGGTCCGGGACGTGCTCCCAGGCCATTTCGAGCGCCTCAACGCCGTTCCTCGCCCGGAGCACGTTCACGTACAGGTCCTGGAGGCGGTCGGTCAGCATCTGGGCGACGAGGGGCTCGTCGTCCACCACCAGGACCTTCTCAGCCGCCATGCGCGCGGTCCTGCCTGGCGCCCAGGAGGCCGGCCAGGCTCTCCCCGTACGGGGGGCGGGCCACTCCCCGCTCCGTGATGATGGCCGTGACCAGGTGGGCCGGGGTCACGTCGAAGGCCGGGTTGAGGGCCGGGACCCCGGCGGGGGCAATCCGCCGTCCGCCCAGGGTGGTCACTTCCTCGGGGCTTCGCTGCTCGATGGGGATGCCGGCGCCGCTCTCGAGGGTGGGGTCGAGGGTCGAGAGGGGGGCGGCCACGTAGAAGGGAAGGCCGTGGGCCCGGCAGAGGAGGGCCAGCCCGTACGTCCCGATCTTGTTGGCCACGTCCCCATTCTGGGCAATCCGGTCCGCCCCCACCAGGGCCAGATCCACTTCCCCCTGGGCCATGAGGGCCGCCGGCATCCCGTCCGTGATGAGGGTGACCGGGATCCCCTCCCGATGCAGTTCCCACGCGGTCAGGCGGGAGCCCTGCAGGAAGGGGCGTGTCTCGTCGGCCAGGACCCGGACCCCCTTGCCCGCGGCGTGGGCAGCCCGCACCACCCCCAGGGCCGTCCCGTAGCCCACTGTGGCGAGCGCGCCGGCGTTGCAGTGGGTGAGGATCCGCGCCCCCCGGGGCAGAAGCGGCTCCCCGTGGCGGCCGAGGGCTCGGTTGACCTCCAGGTCCTCGGCCCACATGGCCCTGGCCTCCTGCTCGAGGCGGGTCTTGATCCCCTCGACGGGGAGATCGCGGTGCTTGAGGGCCACCTGCTGCATCCGCGCGAGAGCCCAGGGCAGGTTGACGGCGGTGGGGCGGGTGGCGGCGAGGAGCCCGGCGATCTGGCAGAGCTCCGCGTAGAAGGGGGTGAAGGTTTCGGCGCGGATCTGCCGGGCGCCGAGGGCGAGCCCCATGGCCGCCGCGACCCCAATGGCTGGGGCTCCTCGGATCTGCATCCGGCGGATTGCCTCCGCTACGGCCGTGGCGTCCCGGCACTCCACGTAGACCTCGTCCTGGGGCAGCCGGGTCTGGTCCAGGAGTCGGACCACCCCATCGTCGCTCCACTCGATGGTCCACATGGTGAAAATTACACTAGCATCCCGGACCGGAATGTCAACCGAAATGTTGGATTTTGGCGGGATTGGAGCCTCCTCCCTGCCTTGACATCGGGCCGGGCGGCCACTATTCTCAGCCGGCTTGGCAGGCCCCGCACGGGGCAGCACGGATGCTCCTCCCCGGTCCCTGCTACCTCCTCCTGGCGCCCGCCCCGGCGTCCTGGCGCCACTCGGCGTCGCCCTGGCGGCGGGGGCCGTTGGAGCCGTGGCTTTCAGGGGGTGAGAGGTGCGGCGGGAGCGCCTGAGCGGGATCGCCGACCGTCAGTTCGATGTCCTCGTGATCGGCGGGGGAATGGCGGGGGCCGGTATCGCTCGCGATGCGGCGTTACGCGGGCTCTCGGTCGCCCTCGTGGAGAAGCACGACTTCTCCTACGGGACCACCAGCCGCTCGTCGAAGTTGATCCACGGTGGGCTCCGATATCTGGAATTGTTCGACTTCGGGCTGGTGGCGGAGTCGCTCCGGGAGCGGGAGCGCCTCCGCCGAATGGCTCCGCACCTGATCCGGCCGCTCCCCTTCGTGATTCCGGTCTACCGTGGAGGCAAGCGGGGGATGATCCAGATCCGGGTCGGGATGGCCCTTTACGATCTCCTGACCCCGGGCCGCCGGGTGGGCCGGTACGGCGGCATTTCGCGGGAGCGCGCGCTGGCCCTGGAACCGGGGCTGGACGAGACCGACCTCAAGGGAGCAGGGTTCTACTTCGACGACCTGCTGCTGAGCCCGGAGCGGCTGTGCCTGGAGAACATCCTCTCGGCCCGGCGCCACGGGGCTGAAGTCCATAACTACGCCCGGGTGGAGGAATTCCTCCGTGAGGGCTCGCGCCTGGTCGGCGCGGTGGTGCGGGACCTCCTGACGGGGGAGGTGGCCCGCCTGCGGGCTCGCGTCCTGGTCAATGCGACCGGTCCCTGGATCGACGGGCTCCGGGCGCTGGCGGGCCTCGACGGCGGGCGGCGGATTGTGCGGACGACCAAGGGGATCCACCTCCTCCTCCCCCGGCTGACCAGCCACGCCGTCTACCTGGAGGCTCGCGACGACCGGATGTTCTTTGTCATCCCCTGGCGGACCTTCTCGCTGGTGGGCACGACCGATACCGATTTCTCCGGCGACCTGGACCGCCTCGGCGCCACTCCAGAAGAGGTGGAGTACCTGCTGGCGGGGACTCGGCAGGTCTTCCCGCGCGCGCGGGTCAGCCTGGCCGACATCGCCTATACCTACGCCGGGGTCCGCCCCCTCACCTACGAGGAGGGCAAGCGCGCGTGGCAGGTCTCGCGGGCCCACAAGGTCATCGTCGAGGGCGAAGGGGACAACTTCCTCTCGATCACCGGCGTGAAGCTGACCTGCTACCGCCAGCAAGCCGAGGAGGCGGTGGACCGGATCAGCGCGCTGCTCGGGCGCGGCAAGCCGGTGCGGACCCACCGGCTCGCCCTGGACGGGCTGGACACGGACACGACCGTGGGGGAGGCTCGCATTCTGGTGGATGCGGGCGCGGAGGCCGCCCGGTACGGGGTGGAGCCGGCCTTGCTGGAGACGCTGGTGGAGACCTACGGGCGCCGGTACCGGGAGGTGCTGGACCGGACGGTCTCGCGCCCGGACCTGAAGGCGCGGCTCTGCCCCTCTAACCCCGACATCGCGGCGCAGCTCGCGCAGGCGGCGGAGGGCGAGGCCGCCCTGAGCCTGGAGGATGTGCTCCTCCGGCGGACCGGGATCGGGACAAGCCCCTGCCTGGGGCGGGACTGCGCCGAGACCATCGCGGGCCGGATGGCGGACCTCTGCGGGTGGGACCGCGCCAGGCGGGACCGGGAGCTGGCCGCCTACTGGGATGAGATCGCGCTGGGACAGCAGTTCCGGGAGGCGGCAGCGCCCGGCGAAAAAATGGCTTGAAGGCCGGCGATGGGCCGTGCCATAGTGCGGCCCTCGGAGTCCGCGAGGTCCATTTCGCCCCCAGGCGGGCAGCGGCAGGCCACCCCGGTTCGGGGGATGGCCTGCTCCGCCGTCCCTCGGCCATCTGACGGGAAGGAGGGGAGCATGAGCAGGATCCGGAGTGCCTTCGCGGTGGGCCTGCTGCTGGCCCTGGCCCTCAGCCTGGTGCCGGCCAGCCCGGTCGCCCAGCCGATCGAGGACGAGCTGGTCCTCATCACCCCCGTCTCCAAGTTCATCCACGATGCTGCGCTGAAGGCCTTCGCCGAGTACGCCAAGGAGACCTGGAACATCACGGTGAAGGTGAACGCCCTCGCCGCTGGGACTCCCGTCGCCTACGGGCGGATCGTGGAGTGGAAGGGGCGACCGGAGGTGGACATCTTCTGGGGCGGCGAGAGCGCCCTCTTTGACAAGCTCACGGACCAGAAGCTTCTGAGCAAGCTGGAGCTGTCGAAGGCTGCCTGGGACACCATCCCGGCTGCCATCGGCAAGCCCAACCCGATTCCGCTGAGGGACCCCCGCGGCTACTGGGTGGGCACGGCCCTGGAGCCGTACGGCCTGGTGTACCACCCCCGGGTCCTGAAGCGCCTCGGCGTGCCCGACATCAAGACCTGGGACGACCTCCTGGACCCTCGCCTGAAGGGAAACGTGGCCCAGTGCGCGCCCACGCGGAGCAGCAGCAGCAACGCCACCTACGAGGTGATCCTCCAGAGCCTCGGGGAGGAGAAGGGCTGGGAGTGGCTCAAGAAACTGGCAGGGAACTCCGGCATCTTCACCGCCCGGAGCCGTGACGTGCCCTCCGTCGTGGCGAAGGGGGAGTTCGCCGCCGGCTTCGCCGTGCCCTCCTACATGGCCTTCGAGGAGCGGCTGGCCGGCTTCGACATCATGTTCGTGGCTCCGAAGAATGCCTACGTCACGCCCGAGCCCATGGCCATCCTGGCCGGGGCCAAGCACCCGAAGGCGGCCACCGCCTTCATCGAGTTCCTCCTCACCGAGCGGGGCCAGCGGGTCTTCATGGAGCGGGGCCTCTTCCCCATCACCCCCAAGTACAGGGTCCAGGGGCCTCCGGGCTCGGATGCCGAGAAGGCGGTGGAGTTCACCGGGGGCGTCCGGTCCTACTTCGAGGGCGATGTGAGCAACGTCTACGATGACGCCACCGCTAACAAGCGGTCGGAGGGCCTGAAGACCAAGTATCGGGCCGAGATCGAGGCGAAGTGGGAGGAACTGAAGAAGGCGAAGTAACGGTCACGCGCTCCGATGGGCCATGCAGATCCGGATCACCGACCTGACCAAGCGCTTCGGTTCGCTCGAGGCGGTCAGCCGCGTATCCCTCGAGATCCGGGACGGGGAACTGTTCACCCTGCTGGGGCCGTCCGGCTGCGGGAAGAGCACGCTGCTGCGCCTCATCGGGGGCTTCTACGTTCCCGATGCCGGCGAGATCCTCTTCGACGGCCGCCTGGTCAACACCGTCCCCCCCTCCCGGCGGAACATCGGCATGGTGTTCCAGAACTACGCCCTCTGGCCGCACATGACGGTCTCGCAGAACGTGGCCTACGGGCTGAAGATCAAGCGGCTCGCGGCCCAGGAGATCCTGGCGCGCGTGGCGGAGGGGCTCCGGAAGGTCAACCTGACGGGGCTCGAGGATCGGTATCCGGGCCAGCTCTCCGGCGGGCAGCAGCAGCGGGTGGCGTTGGCCCGGGCGCTCGTCCTCAACCCGGAGCTCCTGCTGCTGGATGAACCCCTGAGCAACCTGGACGCCAAGATCCGGGTGGCGGTCCGGAGCGAGATCCGGAAGCTTCAGAAAGAGTTGGGGATCACCACCATCTACGTGACGCACGACCAGGAGGAAGCGCTCACCCTCTCGGACCGCATCGCCGTCCTCAACCAGGGGAAGGTCTTCCAGATCGGGACCCCCAGGGAACTGTACGAGCAGCCCGCCACCCCCTTCGTGGCCGACTTCATCGGGGTGAACAACCTCATCCCGGGGACCGTGGCGGCGGAAGGAGAGACTCTGCTTCGGGTCCGGACGGCCCTGGGGGA
>JAHFDC010000176.1 GCA_023249205.1 Candidatus Methylomirabilota bacterium | reverse complement strand
GATAAACTCGCCCAAGCCCGCGCCTACGGCGCCTCGGTCCGGGCGGTTCCCGGAGGCCGCGAGGCCGCAGCCGGGGCCGCGCAGGAGGCTGCCGCGAGGGCCTTCTACGCCAGCCACGTCTGGCACCCGGCCTTCTTCGCCGGGACCCGGACCTTCGCCTACGAGGTGTGGGAGCAGTTGGGAGGCGAGGCGCCGGACGCCGTCGTGCTGCCGGCGGGGCACGGGACGTTGCTGCTCGGGTGCTGGTGGGGGTTCGCCGACCTCGCGCGGTGGGGCTATCTCACGCGGGCCCCGCGCCTGATCGCGGTGCAGGCCCAGCGGTGTGCCCCGCTCGCTCACGCCTGGGTCGGGCGGGAGCCGCCGGCGCCGGAGCGGACGATGGCCGAGGGGATCGCGATCGCTGCTCCCGTCCGGCTTCGGCAGATGCTCCTTGCCGTTCAGGAGACCGGGGGGGCGGTTGTCTCCGTGCCGGAGGAGGCGATCATCACGGCGTGGCGCGGGGCCGCCTCGGCAGGGCTCTTCGTGGAGCCCACCGCTGGTGCCGCCCTGGCCGGCCTGAGTGCGGCCCTGCGCGAGGGGTTGTGCCGGCCCGGTGAGCGGATCGTCGTGCCCATGACCGGGAGTGGGCTGAAGGCGACCTCGGCAGTCGCCCGGCTCCTCCCCTAGCGTCCCATTCCCCGGAGCATGCCATGGTCCACGAGGACGCCCCGCGCGACTGCGCCTTCTACCGCCTGCTCGGTCTCGAGGTGATCCGCTTTGCCGAGGGGGCCTCCGAGGTCCGCCTCCGGTGGCAGGAGGCCCTGGGCAACCTGAGCGGGTCGGTGCACGGCGGAGCCCTCATGGCGCTGGGAGATGTGGGGACCGCATTTGCCATCTTTTCGCTGCTGCCGGCCCGCAGCAACCTCGTGACGGTGGACCTCACCATGTCCTTCCTCGCTGCGAGCCGTGGAACGGACCTGATCTGCCGGGGGCGGGCGATCCGGGTGGGCCGGCGGATCGCAACCGGCGAGGGGCGGATCGAGGACGGAGGGGGGGCGCTGGTCGCCACCTGCCTGGGGACGTTCCTGGTGCGGGACGGGGAGCGGGCCGGGGGAATCCAGGACTGATGGCGGGGCGGTCGCCGTGCGGGGGAGAAGGGAGGGAGGACGGCGCAGCGCCGGGGCGGGACCGTCAATCCCCGGCCGGGCGTTCGCGATGTAGGAGCGCCTCGATCTTGTCCTCGAGCGCCTCGATCCGGCTCTCGAGGGCCACGACCAGCTCGGCCAGGTCGGCCACCTGCCGGCGGGAGGGGAGGTTGAGGACCCGGAGCATCTCCTCACCGACCTCGGCCATCTGCTTCCGTGCTGGCCCGATCGCACTCAGGTGCTGGTCGAGGTGCTTCCCCAAGGCGGCCGCGAAGTTCTCGGTCCCCATCGCCTGGGTCAGGACCTTGGACCAGGCCTCGATCCAGGCGTCCTGGAATTTTTTCCAGCTCTCGAGGAGGTCCGGGGCTGCCCCCTGGGTCAGGAGCCTGGACCAGGCCTCCATCCCCTGGTCGAAAAAGGGGCGCCAGAATTGGTAGACGTCCGGCCGCTGGCCCTGGCCGAGCACCTTGGCCCAACTCTCGGCCCCCTTGGCCATGGAGTCCCTCCAGAGGCGGAAGATCTCGTCGGGGGTCTGGCTCGAACTCATTAGTGCCTCCTGCCCATCAGGCCCGGGAGCGCTGGGCCAGCCACTGGCTCACCCGGGGCCAGAGATTGTTGGCCGCCTGCCGCCCGGCCACCAGGGAGATGTGCCCTCCCGGCAGTTCCACGTACTCCTTCTCCACACTGGAGACCGCCTCGATGAGGGCCCGGGCACAGGCCGGGGGGCAGATGTTATCCTCCCGCGCTCCCACCACCAGGACGGGACAGCGGATCTTGGCCAGGTCCACCCGGCGGCCGCGAACCCTCAACTGCCCGCGGATCAACTTGTTTTCCTGATAGAAGTCCTTCACCCACTGCCGGAAGAACTCGCCCGGCATGGGCACGAACTCATTGGCCCACTTGTTGAGGGCCTTGAACCCCTCCACGTAGCGCTCGTTCCAGGCGTTCCACCAGAGGTTGGTCAGGGTGGAGAGGTCCGTGGTCGGCTTGAGCATCTTGAAGCCGAGCCGCACCATCTCGGCCGGCATGGAGCCGTAGGTGTTGATGAGCCTATCCACGTCGAAGACGCGCTTATCCATCCAGCACGTGAAGAGGCCGGCCTTGGCGAAGTCAATGGGGCCGGCCATGTTCACGAAAGCCCGGACGGGCTCCCTGGGATGCAGGGCGAGCGCGCAGGCGCTGAGGGGCGCCCCCATGCAGTAGCCGAGGAGGCTCAGGCCCGGGGCGCCGGCGTGGCGCAGCACCCGCCGAATCACCCGGGGGAGGATCTCGGTCACGCATTCGTCCACGGTGAGCGCGTTGTCCTCGTCCCCGAAGACCCCCCAGTCGAGCAGGTAGAAATTGAAGCCGCCCTTCACCATGTACTCAATGAAGCTGCCGCCTGGGGCGAGGTCGAAGATGTACGGCCGGCTGATCCCGAGGTTCGGCACGAAGAGGACCGGGGTGGGATGGGGCGACCCCCCCTGCACGGGGTAGTGGTACAGCCTCGACTTGTTCCGCCGGTAGACGAGTGTCCGGGGGGTCTGGCCGACCTCGGGCTCCGTCGGCTTGGCCACGAGCTGCGCCGTGTTTGCCAGTCTCTTCAGCGTCCGCTCGATTTCCTCGAGGATCGTTCCCTCAGCCACCGTCCCCCTCCTCGTGTGGCATCCCTTCCGGCCACGCCGGCCGCAGGGATCTCCACGCTGTCCAACCCCGGACTGGATTGCAGGTTTGCGGGAAGGGGATCAACCCTAGCACAGCCCCGGGGACAACTCAACGCCTGCGCCCTGCCCTGGGGGCTGGGAGCTTGGGTCAGGCCCCTCCCCCCGGTCCTCCCCTGCTAGCCTCTTGGGCAAATGAACAAGAAGGTGATTAAAGGGTGAGCACCCAACGGCCTGACGCGCGACGGACGCAAAGACCTGACCCTCGGAAAATATGGGAAAGCAGGAGGAAGGCTGAGGCGATCAACTAGGCATATGGGTTGCTTGAACGACGGAAGCAGGCCGGCGGAGAGGACGAAGTCTCCAGCGGGAGTGGAAGAGTATCCCTCCCAGTGAGGGATGGTCCCTTTCACCTTATGGCAGCAGGTGAAGGATGCCGACCGACAAGGACCGTCTGGATCAGAAGATTCTCGAGCTGACAACGTTATACGAGGTCGGCAAGGTGATCAGCTCGTCCCTGGACCTTGAGCAGGTCATGCTGGCCATCTTGAGAATCTTGAACTCGTTCATGGGGATGAAGAAGGGGACGA
>JAHFDC010000175.1 GCA_023249205.1 Candidatus Methylomirabilota bacterium | reverse complement strand
ATACGGCAGCGGGCGGGCGGCGTGGGGCCGGCAGATGGAGCAGGGGCGGAAGCCTGCGCCGCGGGCGTCCGCCAGGCGGGCGAAGTGGATCCGGTCCCGCTCCGGGGTCGGCCGTCGGGGGCGGTCGCAGCCGAGGCGGCAGACCGCGCCGGTCGAGGCATTCCCCACGAGCGGGCTCACCGAGGCCTCCAGGGCGAGCAGGCGGTCCTTGAGAGCCGGGCCGAGACCGTAGCCCCCCGTGGTGCCGTCCCCCCGGATCACCCGGTGGCAGGGGATGACCAGGGGGACCGGGTTGGCACCGAGAGCGTTGCCGACGGCTCGGCTCGCCCTCGGCGCACCGATGGCCCGCGCGATCTCCGCGTAGGTCCGGACATCGCCGAATGGGATCCGCGCCGTCACCTCCAGGACCCGGCGCGAGAACGGGGGAAGGGTGCGCAGGTCCCACGGCACGTCGAAGAACGCGCGCTCCCCCGCCAGGTACTCCCGCAGTTCGGCGGCGGCCCGTTCGGCCCACCTCCGTCCGGGCCCGGTCACGGGCGTGGACAGAGCCCCCTCGGGCACCAGGTGGATGGCCGTGAGGCCCGCCTCTGTCGCCTCGATCAGAAGGCGGTCGCCCAGGTCCGCCATCGGCTCCGCCGGGGGGTGCTCGACCGCGGCGAGGATCCGCCCGAGGAGCGAAGGCGGGGCCGGGACCGACCGGAGCGCGGCCGCGAGGTCCCGCTCCGAGGCCTGCTCGGCCTCCCACCACTGCCGGCAGCGGAGGCACCCCTCCAGGTGCGCCTGCGTCGCCTTCCTGGATCCCTCCGCGCGAAGTCGCTCCCGGACCTGCGCACACGTCATGGCTTTCTCCCCCCGATCCCGAGCCGGCCGAGCCGCCTGCGGAGCGCTGCCTTCCCGCGCTTCAAGTGCCCCTTCACTGCTTCCAACCCCATTCCGCGCGCCCGCGCCACCTCCGCCACGCTCAGTCCCTGCGCATAGCGGAGGCTCAGGATGAGCCGGGTCTCCGCGGCCAGCGTCAGCAGCGACTCCTCCAGGAGGCGCCGCCGCTCGCCGGCGGCGTAGCTTTCCTCCGGATTTTCCGCCCGGCCATCCGAGTGGCCGGCCAGCGGGTCGGGCCTGCGCACCTGGCGGAGGCGGCGCCGGTGGTGATCCACGCAGCAGTTGGCCACCAGACGCCCGAGCCAAGTGGTCACCCTCCAGCGCGGATCGTAAGAAGCCGCCTTTCGGTACACCTTGAGGAAGGCAGCGGAGGCGGCCTCCTCGGCGTCGGCGGCGTTCCCCAGCATCCGGTAGGCCACGGAGAAAATCCGGTCCTGGTGGCGCCGGACGAAGCCCTCGAAAGCTGCCACATCCCCGGCCTGGAACCGGGCCACCAGGGCCTCGTCGCTCGCCTCCACCCCCGCCCCCTTCCGCCGCCTGCCCTCTTATACGCCTGGCCCGGCTCCTACGGGGCGCGAAAATCTCCAGCCCGCCCGGTGCCCGGGGGAACGCGGGACTCAACCCCCCGCCGCCGCGCCGCCGACTCCGCTCCGGTCCCCCGGGCCGCCCGGCCGGGGGTGGGCTTGTCGTACGCCGGGCGCGCGCCCCGCGTGGACGGGATGGCAGCGGAGCGGGTCCCGGTGTATCATACCGGGCAGAACGCGGGAAGGTCCTCCGGGGGGACGGGGACGGTGAGCCTGCCGGCCAGCGTCAGCATCGTCGAGGTGGGGCCGCGGGACGGCCTCCAGAACCTCACGCAGACCCTCCCCACCGGTGAGAAGATCCGCTACATCCGGTTGCTGGCCGCGAGCGGGCTCAAGTCCATCGAGGTGACCTCCTTTGTGAGCCCGAAGGCGGTCCCCCAACTCGCCGATGCTGCCGAGACGGTGGCGGGCCTGCGGGACCTCCCCATCACCCCGATCGCCCTCGTCCCCAACCTGAAGGGGGCCAGAAACGCCGTGGCAGCCGGCGTCCCGACCCTGAACTTCGTCTTCTCGGTCAGCGCGTCGCACAACCGGAGCAACGTGAACCGGACCCGGGAGGAGTCGCTCGCCGACCTCGCCGGGATCGTCGCCCTGGCGGGGGAGGTCCCGGGCGTGCGGGTCCGGGCCAGCCTGGCCACCGCCTTCGGCTGCCCCTTCGAGGGACAGCCGCCGATTGCCGAGGTCCTCCGCTGGGTGGGGGCGGCGGCGAGGCTCGGGATCGCCGAGGTCACGCTGGCCGACACCGTGGGCTTCGCCAACCCGGAGTCGGTCCGGCGCATCCTCGCGGCCTGCCGGGAGCGGTTCCCGGATCTCACCTACGGCGTGCACTTTCATGATACCCGCGGCATGGGCATCGCGAACGCGCTCACGGCGATGCAGTGCGGGGTCACGGTCCTGGACGCGGCCGCCGGGGGGCTGGGCGGCTGTCCCTTCGCCCCCGGCGCCAGCGGCAACATCGCGACGGAGGACCTGGTCTTCCTCTGCGGGGAGATGGGCGTGAAGACCGGCGTGGACCTGGCGCGCCTCTTCGAGGCGTCCCGGTTCCTCCAGGGCGCCCTCCCCGGTGTGTGCCTCCCGAGCCGAGTCCTTCAGGCCGGCCTGCCCAAAGCGCGCGGGCCGATTGTCGGGTGAGGCAAGATGGGAACCTGGCTCAAGCGCGCCCTGCCAGTGATCCTGGGCCTCCTGTACGTCTTGAGCCCCGTAGATCTCATCCCGGATTTCGTGGTCGGGCTCGGGTGGCTCGACGACCTGGCAGTCCTGGCCCTCTTGGGCTACTTTCTGTGGCGCTTTCAGGGGCGCGCGGCCGGCGCGCGCCAGGATGGGGGGACTGCGGCGGGAGGGGAGGCAGGGGCCCGCGCCGAGGCAACGCGGGAGCGGGAGGAGGATCCTTACGCCGTCCTCGGCCTTGACCCGGGCGCGTCCCGGGAAGAAGTCAAGGCCGCGTACCGGCGGCTGGTCGCCCAGTATCACCCGGACAAGGTCAGCCACCTCGGGAAGGAGTTCCAGGACCTGGCCCATCGGCGCCTCATCGAGATTCAGCGGGCTTACGAGCGCCTGACCGGCCGCACCCGGCGCTTCTGGCGCCCCGGGCCGTGACCTGTCCTGCCCCCCCTGGGCGCGGACAGGAGCGTCATCGCGGGAGTCCGGCTTCCTTTCGGTGGTCCGCCAGCGGTTGCCGCGGCGGGCCTTTTCATTTGTCAGGGCCGGCAACGATTTGCTACCTTCCTCGCGTGGCCCGCGCCGGATGTCTGACGCGCCCGGGGGAAGGGGAGAGCGATGGGGTCGGCGGAGGAGATGCTGGAGGCGATCGGCCGCTGGGCCGAGGAAGCGGCCTCGAACGACGAGGAGACCCTCCTCGCTGGCCTCCAGCGGATCCTCGTGGCCTACATGCG
>JAHFDC010000174.1 GCA_023249205.1 Candidatus Methylomirabilota bacterium | reverse complement strand
TTCACCGACTGGATCGCATCCTCTTATAGAGACAAGGTCACCTTCGCCATCCCGCCGACTAAACTCATCCAGATAGACCTGGATCCGCACGAGATCGGGAAGAACTACCCGGTGGCGGTGGGCCTGCTGGCCGATGCCAGGGCGGCACTGGCCGACCTGCTGGAAGAGGTCCGCGATCTGGGGAAGGCGCGCGACTACAGGAAGGGGGCCTACTTCAAGGACATCGTCCGCCTCCAGCAGGAGTGGTACGAGCGCCTGCGGCCGGCCCAGACGGCGGACGTGAGGCCCATGACCATCTCCCGGGCCCTCGTGGAATTGCGGAAGGCCCTGCCGAAGGAGACCATCGTGGTGACGGGGGCGGGCCTCCCCCAGACCCAGGTCTGGCAGGAGTTCCCCGTGTACGCTCCTCGCACCCACATCACCTCGGGCGGCTTCTCGACCATGGGATTCACGGTGCCCGGGACGATCGGGGCCAAGTTGGCCGCGCCCAAGCTGCCGGTCGTCGGCATCGCCGGCGACGGCGACTTCATGCAGACGATGCAGGAACTCGCGGTGGCAGTCCAACTCGACCTGCCACTGCTGATCGTCATCCTGAACAACTGCGGCTGGCAGTCCATCAAGAATCTCCAGTTCAATGCCTACGGGGAGAAGCGCCTCCTCGGGACCGAGTTCAGGAAGAAAGACGGCTCCCCCTACACCGCCCACTTTGCCGACGTCGCGAGAGCGTTCGGCTGCCACGCGGAGCGGGTGGAGAGCCCCGCGGCCATCGGTGCCGCGGTCAAGAAGGCGGTGGCGAAGGGCGGCCCCGCGGTCCTGGAAGTCATGACGGCCCGCGACTGGCCGCACACCGGCGTCCAGAAGACCGGGTGGTGGGACGTCCCGATCCCGACCTATCTCCCGAAGAAGCGGAAGGAGTACGAGGCCGCGCGGGCCGAGGAGAAGCTTTAGAGCGATGCGCATCGGGACCGCTCCTATCAACTGGAACAACGCGGACGTGACGGACTGGCGCCCGACGATCCCCTACGAGCGGGTCCTCGCGGAGATGCGGGAGGCCGGCTACGAGGGGACGGAGTACGGCGCCGGCTTTCCGGAGGACCCGGCGAAACTGCGGGCGGATCTGACCGCCCACGGCCTCGCCCTGGCCTCGACCTTCTGCTGGGTGGACCTGCGGGACCCGCGGCGACACGGCGGGGAGATCGCAAAGGTGATGCCGCCGGCACGCCTGCTGTCGGCCATGGGGGTCGAGGTTCTCATCGTGGGTCTCCAGGGAACACCCGAGCGGATGGCGATGGCGGGGCGCGTGCCGGCCGACGGGAGCGCCGGCCTGAGCGAAGGCGAGTGGGCCGCCGCGGCGGACGGCATGCACCGGATGGCCGACACCCTCCGGCCGCTTCACCTGCGGCTCGTCGTGCACAGCCACGCCGGCTCGTTCGTGGAGTCGCGGGCCGAGATAGACACGCTGTGCCGGCTCACGGACCCGGGCAAGGTCGGCTTGTGCCTCGACGCGGGGCACCTCGCCTACGCCGGGGCCGACGTGCTCGATACCTTCCGGGTGTATCGGGAGCGCCTGGGATACGTGCACGTCAAGGACGTGGATGCGAAGGTGCTCGCGCGCATCCGGCGGGAGCGCCTGGGGTGGCTCGACGCGCTCCGGCGGTATCCGTTCACCGAACTGGGCCGGGGGAGCCTCGACATAAGGGGCCTCATCGCGTACCTCAGGGAGAGCGAGTACCGCGGCTGGGTCATCGTGGAGCAGGACACCACGCCCCGCACCTCGCTGGAGTCCGCCCGGATCAGCCGCCAATTTTTGAAGGAAGTCTGCGGAGTATAGGTGGAAGGGTTGGCCCAAAGGATGCGCGCCGGCAAAGGCCGGCAGCGCAGAGAGGAGGGGACGATGCGACGGATCGGGTTGATTGTGGTGGCGGCCTTGCTAATCGCGGGGACGTCGGCGTTCGGGGCGAATGTCCTGCACATGTACTCGGCCCTGGATACCAACGAGACGAAACTGTACATCCCGGAGTTCGAGAAGGATACCGGCATCAAGGTCGAATGGGTCCGGATGTCCGCGGGGGAAGTTCTGGCGCGGATGCGCGCGGAAGCGAACAACCCGCAGGCCAGTATCTGGTTCGGCGGGCCGTCCCAGGAGCACATCGCCGGCAAGAAGTTCGGCCTGCTCGCCCCCTACAAGCCGGGCATTGACTGGGCGCTCCCGGCGAACGGGCATGATGCCGAGTGGAATTGGGTCGGCTACTACTTTGGGGCCATCGGGTTCGGCTCCAATAGCAACATCCTGAAGAAGATCAATGCCGAGCCCCCCGCCTCCTGGGAGGACCTCCTCAGGCCGCCCTTCAAGGGGCAGATCGCCATCGCCTTCCCCTACACCTCGGGGACCTCGTACACGGTCCTGGCGACGCTGGTGCAGATGTGGGGGGAGGACAAGGCCTTCGAGTACTGGAAGAAGATGAACGCCAACGTCCACCACTATGACAAGTCCGGTTCGGCCCCGGTGACGCAGGCCGGATTGGGCGAGGTCGGGATCGCGATCGCCTTCTCCCACGACATCATCGCCAAGGGCTCGGCGAAGGGCTACCCCGTGGTCATCTCGTTCCCGAAGGAGGGGACCGGCTACGAGATCGGGGCCATGTCCCTCATCAAGGGGGGGCCGGAGCCCGAGTTAGCCAAGAAGTTCATTGACTGGGCCCTCTCCGTCCGCGCCCAGAACCTGATGGAGCAGTGGTTCCGGATCCCGCTGAACCCCAAGGCCACCGTCGCGCCCGGGGCAGTAAAGGCGGACCAGGTGAAACTCATCAGCTTCGACGCCGTGAAGGCGGGCGAGGAGAAGGACCGCCTCATCAAGCGGTGGCGGCAGGAGATCGGCCAGTAGTAGCGACACGGGACCGGGGGCGCGATCCGGATGGCGACGATTTCGTTCGACGCCGGGGCGTCAGCCTATGACCGCGCCGCCGGGCGGTGGTCGCGCCTCTACATCCCGACGCTGCTGACCGGCGCCAGGATCGCCGCCGGGCAGCGTGTGCTCGATGTCGCCACCGGGACCGGGGAGGCGGCCGGAATGGCGGCCTCCGCGGTCGGGCCGTCCGGAAGAGTCCTCGGGGTGGACATCTCGCTTCCGATGCTGCGGGTGGCTCAGGCGAAGGTTGCCGGCAGGCCAATTGTCCTGGCCGCCATGGACGGTCAGGTGTTGGCCTGCCGGGACCGGAGCTTCGATGCCGTCATCTGTCAGCTTGGGCTGATGTTCTTTCCCGATCTCTCGCGCGGGCTCGCGGAGTTTCGGCGGGTCCTACGCCCGCGCGGGCGCGTGGCGGTGTGTGTCTGGTCCACGCCGGAGCGCGTCCCGGC
>JAHFDC010000173.1 GCA_023249205.1 Candidatus Methylomirabilota bacterium | reverse complement strand
GAACTCCTTCTCCAGCGGTTGGCTCTGCTGGAAGATGTTAAAGATCAACACCATGATGAGGAGAATGACGAGCCAGAGGGCCAGGTTCTTCACGAAGGGACTCACCGACACCCCTCCTCTCCCCGGCCCGCGGACACCCTGCGGGGCCGCGCCGGACCGGGGCGTCGCTATCCATAACAATTAGCACAAGGGGAGGGGCCGCGCAAGACGGAAGACGGCGGTTTTCCGGCCTTTCAGGTCGCCTTGAGGGTGGCGATGTAGGGGAGGTTCCGGTACCGCTGCGCGAAGTCGAGCCCGTACCCCACTACGAACTCGTCGGGGATGGCGAACCCCACGTAGTCGAGAGGGACGGGGACCTCGCGCCGCTCCACCTTGTCGAGGAGGGCGCAGATCCTGAGGGAGGCCGGCTGCCGGCTCAACAGGTGGGACCGGAGGAGGTGGAGCGTCCGCCCGGTGTCCACGATGTCCTCGACGATCAGGACCTCCTGGCCGGCGATAGAGAGGCTGAGATCGCGCGACAGGAGGAGGGCCCCGGACGGGTCGGTCCCGTCGCCGTAGGCGTGGACGGCGCAGAAGTCGGTGATGGTCGGCAGCGCGATCCGGCGGCACAGATCGGCCCAGAACATGGCGGACCCCTTCAGCACGCAGACGAGGAAGGGCGTCTTGCCCTGGTAATCGGCGGTGATGGCGGTTCCCAACTCCGCCACGCGGTCGGCGATCCGCTCCGCGGTGAGCAGGGTGGGACCGAGCTCATAGGGCATCCGGGGGCTCCTCCAGGACCCGGAGGGTGAGGGGCCGGGTCGTGGCGGCCGTGGCCGCAACCCGCCCGTCGGGGCGGAACCCCGCCACCCAGAGGACGCCTGCCGCATCCGTCAGGACCGGGAGGCATCGTCGCCGGGCGCGGGGGACCTTGGCATCGGTGAAGAGGTCCTGGAGCTTCCGCCGGCCCGGGCTCCCCGCCGGGCGGTATGCGTCCCCGGGCTGCCAGGCCCGGAGGGTGAGGGGGGGCTGAAGGCGATCCGCATCCAACGTGACGCTCCAGCACCCATGATGCCCCGCGCCTCTCCGGGTCCCGGCATCCTCGTCTTGTCGCCCCAGCGTAGCGGTGGCGCGGAATGCCCCCCACCGGGCCTCCCCTCCGAGGGGGAGACCGACCGGGAGGGGGGCGGGAGCCAGCCCGGCATCTCCCGGCGGCCCGAGGATGAGGCGTCCGGCCCGGATGCGGGCCTCGAGAGGGCCGGGGAGACGGACGGCCCCGCCCTCTCCCGCGTCCTTCAGGAGGGCCTCCACCGCCAGGACGTGCTCGAGGCGGACCCGGCTTCCAGGGGCAAGGCCGGCCCGAAGGGCACGCAGCAGGACCCGACGCCTGACTGGTCCAGGAAGCGACCTGAGCGCGGCAGCCTCATAGGGAGGACCGCCGGCCGCGCTTGCCGCCTGCCCATCCAAGTAGGCGTGGTCTTCCTCGAGCAGGGCGGCCGCGCGCGCCACGCACTCCACGACCCGGGGGTTGAACTCCTTCTCCAGGAACGGGACGAGCCGGTGGCGGATCCGGTTGCGGAGGAACCGGGGGTCGGCGTTGGAGGGATCAGGGCGGAAGCGCAGGCGGCGGGCCCGGGCGTACGCTTCCACCTGGTGCCTCCGCACGGTGAGCAGCGGCCGGATGACCTGCCGGTTCCGCACGGGAGGGATTCCCCGGAGCCCTGCCGGGCCGGTCCCCCGGAGGAGATTCATGAGAACCGTCTCGGCCACGTCGTCGGCGGTGTGGGCCACCGCGATCCGCGTGGCGCTCGCCTTCTCCGCCGCCTCGCTGAAGAAGGCGTAGCGGGCCGCGCGCGCCGCCTCCTGCAAAGACCGGCCGCGGTGCGCGAGGGCGCCGGGGGGGAGACGCTTGAGCGTGACGGGCAGGCCGAGGCCCGTTGCCATCTCCCCGACGAAGGCAGCGTCAGCACCCCCCGCCTCCCCCCTGAGCCCGTGGTCCAGGTGGGCGACGTGGAGGCGAATGCTCATCGCCGGGGCGAGACGGTGCAGGCAGTGGAGGAGAACCACGGAGTCCACTCCTCCCGAGACGCCTACCAGGACCGTCTCACCTTGCCCGACCATCCCGCGGCGCAGGAGCGCCCCGCGGACCGCAGCAAGGACCATTGCTCACCTCCCGGTGGCGCCACTATAGGGAGCCGTCTGAAGGGGTGTCAACGGAAAATGCCCCCAATCCGCCCCCGCTGGCCTTGTCTTCCCTCTCCCCCTCTGCTACTCTCCCCGCAGTCCGCACAGGGAGGACCGGCATGACGGAGCGCGGCGCCGCCGCGACGGCGGGGCAGGGGGAAGCGGTCCTGGTCGTGGATGATGAGCGCCTCATCCGGGACCTCTGCAGCGAGACCCTGACCGGCGCCGGGTTCACGGTCCGGACCGCCAAAGACGCGCCGGAGGCGCTCGCCCGGCTCACCGAGGAGCCGGTCGCCGTCCTCCTGCTGGACGTGATGCTCCCGAGCATGAGCGGCCTGGAGGCCCTCCGGGTCGTCGGGGAGCGCTTCCCCCTCATGCCGGTGGTCATGATCACCGCCTTCGCCTCCCAACAGAGCACCATCCAGGCCCTGAAGGCGGGGGCCTACGACTACCTCTCGAAGCCGTTCCATCAGGAAGATCTCATCCGGGCGGTGGCCCGGGCCGCGGAACGGCACCGCCTCCGCCTGCGCGAGAAGGAGCTGACGGCCGACCTCAAGGCCAAGGTGGCGGAGCTCTCCACCCTCTACCGCCTCTCCGAGAATTTCGCCCGCGAGCTGGAGCTCCGGGTCAAGGAGCGGACGGAGGCGTTGCGGCGGAACCAGCGGCTGGTGGAGAGCATCATCGCGAACATGGCGAGCGGTCTCCTGGTCACGGACACGGCCGGGCACGTCACCATGATCAACCGGCAGGGGGAGCAGACGCTCCGCTGCGACCGCCAGCAGATCCTCGGACAGCCCCTGCCGGACCTGTTCCCCGGGGCCGAGGTGATGCTGGAGGTCCCGCTGGAGACGGTGCAGCAGGAAATCCCCCTCGCGCTGCCCGACGGGACTCGGGTCCCGCTGGGGTTCTCGTCCTCCTTCCTCGTGGATGACGATGGACGTCGGGAGGGGGTCATCGTCGTCTTCCGGGACCTGAGCGAGATCAAGGCCCTGCAGCAGGAGGTCCTCCGGAACGACCGCCTGGCGGCCATCGGTCAGGTGGCGGCGGGCGTCGCCCACGAGATCCGCAACCCCCTGTTCGGAATCACCTCGGTGGCCCAGATCCTGGCGGACGAGGTGGACTTCACCGCCGCCCACCGGGAGCTGGTCACGGCCATGCTCTCGGAGGGCCGCCGGCTGAACGCCCTGGTAAATG
>JAHFDC010000172.1 GCA_023249205.1 Candidatus Methylomirabilota bacterium | reverse complement strand
TGGGACTCCAGCCGACGTATTTCTTCCGCCTGATGCGGACGCTGGGCCTCAAGTCACCCAAGGCAGGCTGACCCCGTCTCGCCGGTCACCACCCCTCATCCCTCCTCTTTCCCACTCTCGAATCCGAACAAGTGGTTTCCCCTGCGAGGGGGGGCAACAGAGTGAGATCTGGACTTCATTGGTGAGGTATGCCTGTAATACTACATTCAATATTTACAAATAGTTATTATTCATCCTCTAAAGTCAATTCGAGAGATGTTGACCCCTTCAATCAGAGATCCCGTAGATGTCGTGCAGGGTACTGAGCGATCCTCCGCGGGAGTCTGCAACACAGGCGGCGGGGACGGTCACATTGAATGGCGGCCACAACAAGGAGAAAGGCAGGATGCCTGGCAGGTGGCTCTGGATTTGGGTATTGATGGAAGGTAGGGCGCGGTCTTCACTTCGCGTGTCGGCCCTATGCCTGTTCCGGGTCCCCTCCGGCTTCCGGGCGCTCGCCCGTCTGCCCGCCCAGTGCCACCGGCGCCTCCCCCGTCCCGTCGCAGGTGGGGCACGGGAGCGCGCCCCGGCCCTCACAGGTCTCGCAGGCGCTGACACCGCCCCCCGTTTCCCAGTCTCCCCGCTCCCCGCGGCACTCGGGGCAGGGGATGACCTGATCGCCGCTACACGTCGGACAGAGAGGCACTGGAACCTCCAGGGGGCGGTCTATTCTACCGGCGGAAAGGAAGCGCGGCAAGGCGGGGGAAATCACGAGGGTGCCCGCCGGCGTTCGGGGGAAGCCCATGGCCGACGTCCACCTCCCGTCGGCCGGAGGCGCTGCGGGCCCTCAATCCCCGGCTCGTTTATTGCAGCATCTCGGGGTTCGGCCGGGAGGGTCCCTACAGGGGCCGGCCCGCCTACGACCAGATCGCGCAGGGGATGGCGGGCTCGGAGGGCGGGGCCAAGGAGTCCGGGCGCCGGAGGAGAAAGGCATGGCAAGGACGCCGGTATGTGGCTTCGTCGTCGCGGGAATCGTGGGGGCGCTCCTCTCCGGGGGGCCGGCCGCCACGGAGGAACGATGCGGCGCGATCTACCCCCACATCAAGGACAGTCAGCTCAAAGTAGAGATGGTCCCGCAGGGCGCGGAGCGAGCCCAGGGCAGGATCCGGAACACCGACGCCTCCACGACGGCGAGGAACACGACGGTCCTGGTCACCTTCTGGAACGGCACCAACCAGCCCATCGAGAGCACCTGCGTCCGCCTGGGAGATGTCCGGCCGGGTCAGGAGGCGGACTTCGAGGTCGCCATTCCAGTTGGGACTGCCCGGCTCAGCACGGGCGCTCAGTCCACCTGGGACCACTGAGACCCGGTCCGGCCCCGGGCGTCTCCGACGGCCGGCCTTCCGCCAGGCGAGCCTCCGATCAAACCTTCGCTTTTTGAGAGGGCCATTCCGGTCTGCCTTGGTCCGCTATTTGCATGATTTATAACGGGCCAGGCCACGTGAGCCGGATCGCTTCGCCCGGGAAGTTTCGCCCTGGAGTCCCCAGATGTCCCCGAGAATCCTGGTGACTCTGCCCCTCCCTTGCGGCCATGCCCGGCTGGCTTCCGCCCGGTCCGGCGCAGACTTCCGCCAGCCTTTCCGCCCTCCTGACCCGGGGGCACCCACCGCTCTCCGCCGCGCGAAGGGCGGGTCCCGTCAGATGAACTCGACAGTGATCCTCCTGGCGTTCGCGCTTCTCGCCGCAACTTTTGGCTGCCAATCGGCGAAGGACAAGACTGTTCCGGATGCCCTGGTGGGGGTCTGGAAGACGCCGGCGCAGAAATACGCGGACCGCTTTTTCGAGATCACCGCAGATAAAGTCGTTTTTGCGATTGGCGGTGGGAAGACCGATAGCCACCCCATCGTGGAGATAGACACTCTCCGCGAAGAGGCGAAAATCCTGTACACCATCACCTACCTGAGTGCGGAAGCGAAAAAGTATAAGTTCTCCTTGTACTACGAACCCGCAAATGGTGGCGTGATCCGGTTCAAGAATCAACAACACATTGCGTGGGCGAAAGGGGGGAGGTGACTGGTCATGTGGCTGGGTAGGAGGAGGCGCCTTCTCGTAGATGATCTTCAGTATCGCCTGCTGGCGGTCAACCTCCTCTATGTCGTGACGGTCCTCCTGATTTTTGCCGCGGCGCTCTTTCTCCCGCTCATGCTCGAGCTGGCGAGCGAGGCGATCTCGCTCGCCGAGAAGCAGGAAGCCGCGAGCCAGTTCCTCTCGCTCCACACGCGCGTATGGCCGGCCCTCCTGGCTGTCTTCCTCCTGCTGGCGGTCCACTCGCTCGTCGTGTCGCATCGGGTTGCCGGCCCCCTCTACGGGTTTCGGAGGGTGCTCGGGGCCGTCGCGGAGGGAAAACTCACCGTGCGGGCGTCGATCCGGAAGAATGACTATCTCGCCAAGGAGGCCGATAGCATCAACGCCATGATCGCCGCCTTGCAGGAGAAGATCGCGCGCATCCAGGACGACTTTGGGCAGGTACGCGCGGGCTTCGACGGGCTGAAGAGAGCGGTTGCGGGCGATGCGGTGGGAGTGGTCCAGGAGCCGTTCCACCGCCTCCAGGCCCAGATGAAGCAGGTACAGGTGGGTCTCGATCACTTCAACACGATGGTGGACGGGGCGCGGGTCCAGGACCGGGCGGAGGGTAAGGTCGTGTCCGCGCCGGCTCCGAAGACCCCAACATCCTTGACCCGCTCGTAGCCGATGTCCGGGTCGGGGGACGTGGCGAGGGTCGCAGGGCTGCCCGCACTCAGGCAGACGCAGCGGTGTTCTGTCACGGGGGAACCGGCCGGTCCGGCGGGGCCGGCACGGGGTCACGATGCTGCCCGGTGCGCCGAGGGGGACAAACGTTCTCGCGGCTTCACGATCGCCGAGCTGCTGATCGTCGTGGCGATCCTGGGAACGGTTGCCGGGATCGGGGTCGCGTACTACCGGGATGCCCTGGAGAAGGCGAGGATCGCCCGGACGATGGCGGATATCCGGGTGCTGGAGAAAGACCTCGCAATCTATAAGCTGGACGCCCAAAAGTTCCCGGAGTCCCTGGCTGAGTTGGGGCGGGGGAATCGTCTCGATGCCTGGGGACGTTCCTACGCATACGTGAGATTCTGCGAGCCGGGTGAGACGAGGGGAGGGGGGGACAGGGGTGGCGGCAGGGGAGACCGGGACGACAGGGACCGGGGTGGGGGAGGGGACCCTGACGAGGACAGGGACAGGGGCCGGGACGGTCGTGACGACAGGGATCGGGACGACAGAGAGCGGGAAGACCGGGGCCGGGACGACAGGGACCGGGGCCGGGGCGGGGACGGGAGGAGGGGAGACGATGGCAGCGACGATTGCGA
>JAHFDC010000026.1 GCA_023249205.1 Candidatus Methylomirabilota bacterium | reverse complement strand
ACGACGCCAGCAACCGCCTCCTGCGAGAAATGAGGGTGCCCGTAATCGCCATGGACTCCCCCATGGCGAAGGTCAAGTACACCGCCCCCGCCCACGGCCGCCTCGAACTCGGCCCCGTCGGCTACGAGCTCGCCCCTTAGGGCGCACCTCCCGCGACCTATCTCCTGACCCGCTGGTCAACGCAGCTTCCAGCAGGCGACAAACAGCCAGTCCGGATAGTCCTGAAGGGAGGTGACGCACTTCCATTCGCCGATTGATTCCTGCCATTTCAGGAGAGTCTGGTTCCACCTTTCACGCGTTGGCGCGGGGTATATGAAGCTAACAATCCAGGGTGACTCCTCCCTTGGCAGCGATTCCAGCTTTCGGAAGTCCTTCCACAGGCCAACCTTCGAATGCGGACGAAAGTAGAAGTCGATATCTCGACCCGTACCGTATGCCTGGCTGGTACAGACGGCTTTGAGCTCGCACAGATAATGCTTCCCTTGAATCTGAACGCGGAAATCAACCTTACGCTGGTTCTTCTTTCCCCATCCCTTATCTCCTAGGGTAAACTCCCGTTCGAAGCTCTCAATCCGGTGCTCCCGGCGGAGCCAGTCCATGGAAAGAAGCATTTCCCCTTTGAACCACCCTTCAACCCGCGAATCGTGCTCAGCGAAGATACGGAGCGCAGCCTCCCTACGCAGAAACCATGATCTAAGGTCTGCAATTATTGATTCCATGGGCCAGCACCGCAAAGAAGCCAGAGATCGCCTAACTCTTGTCCACCAGTTCCGGGTTAGGAGCGGGCGAGGTCGTAGTCCTTCAGGTCCACCCGGACGAAGGACGCAAGGAAGGGGTGGACCCGCTCCAGCTCGCGGAACGTTTGCTGGGCGATGCGGCGGTAGGCGGGGTGGCCCTGCTTGCCGGAGCGGAGCGCGATGAAGTGATGGAGCTCGCGGAGGTTCCAGGTGAAGAGGAGCCGGACGCGGGTGGCGAGCGGCAGGACGTAGGCGGCCTCCTCAGGGAACTGAGGGGCGAGGGCCACGTAGGCATCGGCCGCGCGTGCCATCCCCTCGCGGAAGGGAGCGGCGAAGCCGTGGCGCTCCGCCTCCTCCGGCATCTCGTAGCCATGCTCCGGGGTCAGCGGCTGCCGTAGTTGCATGGCCATCCGGTGGCGCTGCAGGTCGCGATAGGCGCCGAAGTCCACCAGGACCTCGAAGGTGTAGGTCAGGTGCTCGAGCGCTCGCAGCGGGGCATCGTGGGGCCCGCGCCGCGCCAGGTACTCCGTGATGACTCGCCCCCGGACCTCCTGGGGCTGCTTCCGCACCTCCCCGAGCAGTTGCTCGTAGGGCAGGCGCGAGGCGGTGTAGAGGATCGCGGCAGCCAAATGGGTCTCGGCCTCCTCGGGGGCGCGGAGGAGGCGGACGCCCCTCGTCGGGGCAGGCTCGGTCTGCCCGGCCACCTCGTTCACGAGCGCCGTCACCGCCTTGGGGGTCTCCTGCATGTAGGCGTTGGGCGCGGCGTACTTGATCAGCGTGGGGATGACGTGCAGGGCTTCCACTTTCATGGCCGTGGCCAGGTCCCGGACCTCGGCCAACGGGTGAGAAAGCATCTTGCTCAGAAGATGCTCCAGGGCCCGCCCGTTGATCGTCATCCCGATGTTGGTGAGGGTGGCCGTCGGAAGGAAATACCGGAGGAGGTCGCAGGCCTGCGCGCGGCAGGCCGTCTCGTGCCCCTTCGGGCTCTGTCCGGGGGCCGGAGGCCGCTCCGCCATGATCTTCCGTGTCACCTCCGGGCTGAGGCGGCTATAGGTCTCGAGCAGCCACTCCGCCGTCTCGCGGTAGCGGGGCGCCAGGGGCGAGGCCATGATGGCGGCCGGCCGATAGTAGCGCTCCTTCTCGAAGACGACGTAGCGGGTGGACTTCTCCGTGTAGGCGGCCAGGCGCATGTCCTCCACCACCTTGCTGGCGAGGATGGAGACGTCCTCCAGCGCCAGGTGGGCCACGGCGTGCTCGGCCACCGAGGCGTGCCCGTACCCGACCACCCACTTCTCGTGGAACTGCCGCGCCTTCTCGCTGGCGGCGGCCAGCCCCTGGTCGTCCGGCTCCTCCGGGCGCACCCCTCCCGCCAGGTCCAGGTCCCCCTCGCGGAGAAGCCTCAGGAGGTTGGCGCGGAGGGTCTCGCGGCTGCGGCTGTAGTAGGCGAAGAGGACCGCCACCACCTCCTCCGGCAGGTTCCGGAGGGCGAAGACGGGCCGGTCCAGGTTGGTGACGTAGGGGCGTAGAAGGGCCGCGTCGGCCTTGTGGTCGGCGGGCTGCATCGCACTCCTGGCGGCAGGTGGCGGGCGGTTCGCGGGGCGGGCGGGCTCCCGCGCTACTGGGCGGAGAAGGCCTCCTCGTCCGGCACCAGGTCGTAGACCATCACGATGAAATCGTAGGCCCTTCCCTTCTGGTCCCGGACGTGGCGGGGAAGCGCGGCCACCTTGTAGAAGCCGAGGCGCGTGAAGGTCTGCATCGGCCCGACCTGCGCCGACATGAACTCGGCGTCCAGCTTCTCCAGGCCCGAGTCCCGGGCGACCTCGATCAGTTCCTTGATCAGGCCGCTGGCCAGCCCCTTGTGGCGGAAGTCGGGGTGGGTGACCACCCGGACCCTCCCCACGTGGCTCATCCAGCCCCGCTTCTGCTGGTGCAGGGTGGCATCCCCCACGATCCGGTCGCCCGCCTCGGCCACGAGCGGCAGGACCTGGGCGTAATCCAGGCCCCGCACCCAGGAATCAATCACCGACTCGTCGGTCACGTCGTCCTTCAAGAAGAGGCGCTCTTCCTCCGGGACCGCCCGGAAGAAGGCGAGGAGGGCCTCCTTGTCGTCCTTCTCGAGGGGCCGGACCGTCACGGCGCTCCCGTCCCGCAGCGTCATCGGCCGCGGGTACCGGTCCTCCAGCAGGTGCTGCAGCATGGCATCCTCCCGCGGCCCGCTCCGGACCGCCGGCGCGATGCGGCCGGCGAGGCCCATATCCCCGCGCGGCGGCACCCTGCGCCTGTGAGCCATAGATACCACGGGGCCGCGGGCGCGGCAACCGGATTTGCCTAGGCGCCGGGGAGGAGCGAGATGCGGAGCGCCTTGCGCGCCGCCGCCACGGCGAAAGCCTCGTTGATGGCCGAGAGGGGAAAGGTGTGGGAGATGATCCGGTCGAAGGGGTACCGGTTGCCGGTCCGCTGGAGGAACCCGAGCGCCCGCGGGATCACCCAGGGCTCGTACACCACCAGCCCCAGGATGGTCCGGGAGCCGCGCACCACCTGCCCCGGGTCCACGGTCCCGGGCTGCCCCAGATTGATGTTGCCGATCCAGAGGACGCGCCCGCCGACGCGGGTCATCTCGATCCCCTCGGCGAGGACCTGGGGAGAGCCTGTGACCTCCACAACCAGGTCCGCGCCGTGGCCCCCGGTCCGGTCGCGGACGGCGGCAATCCGATCCCGCGCCTCCATCCCGGCCACGTTGAGCGTGGCGTCGGCCCCGAAGGACTGCGCCATGGCCAGGCGATCCGGCATGAGGTCCAGGACCAGGATCGCGCCCGCCCCCATCTCGCGGGCCAGCGCGCAGGCGTAGAGCCCGAGCCCTCCCGCCCCCTGGATGACGACCGCATCGCCCAGGGTGACCCCGATCTGGTGCAGGGCATACACCATCTGGGCGAGGGCGCAGTTGACGGGGGAGACGATCCGGTCCGGGAGGGCGTCGGGGATCCGGTACACCCACTGGCCGGCCCGGAGGTAGTAGTACTCCCCGTAAGCGCCGTGGAAGTGCGGCGGCTCCTCACAGGAGGTCTCGAGCCAGTGGCGGTAGCGGTGCGGGCAGCCCGGGACGCCATGCCAGCAGGCGGGACAGGTACCGCAGGGCCGGTAGTAGGCGTAGCAGACCCGGTCCCCCTCCTTCAGGGGCTGCCCGACAGTGTCGGTCTTGACCGCGCGCCCCAGGCGCTCGATCACGCCCACCATCTCGTGGCCCAGGATCCGCGGGATGCCCCC
Source organism: Candidatus Methylomirabilota bacterium (assembly GCA_023249205.1). Taxonomy (GTDB): domain Bacteria; phylum Methylomirabilota; class Methylomirabilia; order Methylomirabilales; family JACPAU01; genus JACPAU01. The sequence continues at coordinate 3,738 of JAHFDC010000026.1, read as the reverse complement.
CTTCAGTCCCGGCCCGCCGCCCCGCACGAAGTGCAGGTCGGAACCGCAGATGTTCGCCATGGTGACGCGGATCAGCATGGCGTCCGGGGCCACCTCCGGCAGCGGGTACTCCCGGAACTGGAAGGGCTGGCCCACCTCGGTGAAGACCGCAGCCTTCCCGGTCACCGCTCACCTCCTCGCTCGTCGGGGGTCGCCGGATTATCCCCGAGGCCGCGGCGGCTGTCAAAAAAAAGTGAGTTCGAAGGGGGAACTCCCCTTGCGCAGCCCAGCATCTTTTGATATGGAGAGCCGAACGCGCGACCTTTCGCAGTCCTGCCTTGACAAGCCGACACGGGGGTGTGACCGCCTGGACGGGCGGGGTATAATGGGCCGCCCGATCGCGCGGGCTCAGGAGGTGGCATGTTCGGCCTGGGGATGCCCGAGCTCCTGGTGATCCTCGTCATCGGGCTTCTGGTGTTCGGGGCGTCCAAGCTCCCCGAGATCGGGAGTTCTCTCGGGAAGGCCATCCGGGGCTTCAAGGGCGCGATGGAGACCAAGGAGGAGTTGCCGCGCGGGGAGCCCTCCAAGGCCGGCGGGCCCTTCTGCCCCGCCTGCGGCAAGTCCCACGCCGCCGACGCCGCCTTCTGCCCCCACTGCGGGAAGGCGGTCCGCCCTCCCGAGAAGGGCGCGGGCGCGTGACCGCGAAGAAGCGTGCCTTCTCTGGGGGCACACAGAACGTCTTCTGCGGGGACCCCTCGCGCGGGTCCGCCCGCGAAACTCGCTGGCTCGCGGCGGGGGATGAGGTGGGGAAAACACAACAAGAAACCGGCCCTAGACGGGCCGGGTGGGGCTCAGGAGGTCCCCGAATAGGAACCCGGGCGGCAGGCAGCGCCCCGTCCGGGACGCGCGCAGAAGTGGTGGGGGAGGGGAGAGGTGGAGGAGGAGGGGGAGATGGAGCGACTGGAGACGCTTGCGGGGACGCCTCTGGCACTCATCGAGCGGTTTCATCACGAAGTGCGGTCCATGGCGGATGATCACGCCATCCCGGCCCAAGACCTCCTTGACCGGATCGGTCAGCTGCAGGCCCAACTCTACCGGGAGGGGGAGGAAGCCTTCGCCGGGTTCCTGAAGGAGGCGGACGACACGGAGCAGCAGCTTCAGGAGCGCCTCCTGCAGCTGCGGACGCTCAAGGAGCGGGCCACGCTCCTGCGGGGACTCCTGGCATCCATGTTCAGGCCTGGGGCGCTCGGCTAGTAAGGGGGGGACGGGTGTGGCATCGGAGGCGACCCGAAAGCTCCTGAAGGTATTCGGGATCGCCGTCACCGACTTCGAGGATCAGGCGGAGGCACTCATCCAGCGGGCGGAGGCCCTGAAAGCCCGGGGCGCTCCGCCCGAGGAGGTGGTCGCCCTCGTGGAGGAGGCGGTCCGGGCGGTCACGAAGGCGACGGAGCAGTGGGAGCAGGTGCAGGGTGTCCTGCAGGAGGTGCAGCGGAGGCTGTTCGGCGCCGCCCGAGGTGTCCTCGAGGTGGCTCGCCGGAAGTCCTAGCGGGCCGGCGCGGGGCGGGGGGGACCGGGATGTACACGGTGGCAAGCGTGATGAAGAAGCCGGTGGCCCGCATCCCCGCGACGGCGACGGTAGCGGAGGCGATCCACCGGATGCACGAGCGCGGGATCTCCAGCATCCTGGTGGAGCCCCAGGGTCCGGGCCGCCCCTACGGCATCATGACGAAGCGAGATGTTCTCTCCAAGGTGGTCGCGCCCGGGAAGGACCCGGAGAAACTCCGCGTGGCCGACCTGATGTCCAGCCCCGTCATCACCGTTGCCGCGAGCACGCCGTTGCGGGAGTGCTCCGCGCTGATGCTGGAGAAGGACATCCGGCGGCTCCTGGTGGTGGAGGGGACCGAGATCGTAGGGATCGTGAGCGACACCGACATTTTTGCTGCGGTGGAGGAGCGAGGCTGGGGTCCAACCTTTTAGTACGGCCGGCCCGGGGGAGGGGTTAGCCGGTCAGCGCGCGGAGGGCCTGCCAGCCGAACCAGGCGGCAAAGGCCAGCAGGGCGGCGCTGGAAGCGATCGAGATCGCGCGCAGGGCCGCGGGGCTGACGAGCCGCCGGGCGGCCCGGAGGAGAGCCGCGAGGGCTGTGAACCAGGTGAATGTGCCGGCCGCCACGCCTGCCACCAGGCGGACGGTGAGGCCTGTCGTTACCCTCTCCACCATCCCGGCGTAGAGTCCGCCGAAGACCGCCGCCCAGGATGCCACCGTCATCGGGTTGCCGAGGGTGGCGGCAAACGCGCCGAGGAAGACACCCCAGGCGCCGCCCGCCGCTGGCTGGCCTTCGAGGCGGATCGGCCCGCGCAGGCTCCGGAGGAGGCCCGAGCCCCCCAGGTAGGCGAGGACGCCGGAGCCCAGCAGCCAGAGGGGGATTCGGACACCGGTCCTCCCCACGATCGCTGCAGCCCCGAGCGCGGCCAGCAGGGTATAGAGGCCATCCGCGGCGGTGGCTCCGAGCCCGACCAGGAAGGCTGCCCGGAACCCTCGTTGGAGCCCCGTCCGGATCGCCAGGAGGTTGATCGGCCCGAGGACTGCGGCGACCGAGAGACCCAGGAGGTAGGCGGTCCCGAGAACCTCCACGTCCCCTCCACCCTCTATTGGGTTGACGGCCTCATTGAAGCCTGGGGCGGGCTGCTACCGGGCCCGGGGACCCCGGAGGCGTCACGGTGCAACTCATCGTCTTCCTGCTCTTCTGGCTCCTCTGCATTGCCGGCGTGGTATTCCTCGCCTACCGGAGCGCCGAGCGGGATTAGCCCTCACCCGTCCAGGATCCGCAGGAACGTCTCCGGGTCGGTGAGGTCGGCCAGCAGGTGATCCGGCCCTGCACGCTCCAGGGCCTCCGCGCTTACCACTCCGGTTGCCACCGCCACGGTCAGGGCGCCCAGCGCCCTGCCACTCTCCACGTCCAGGGGCGTGTCCCCGATCACGAAGACCCGCGCCGGCCCGTCCGCCCCGCTGTGCGCCCGCCGCGCCTCCCCCCGCGCCACGGCGCAGCGGAGGACTTCGACCCGGTCTTCGGCGTCGGAGCCGAAGCCGCCGAAGGTGAAGTACCGGTTCAAGTCGGCGCGGGCCAGCTTGATCCTGGCCCCCGCTTCCAGGTTCCCCGTCCCCAGGCCCAGCAGGCAGTCCGGCCGCGACGTGAGAAGCGTGAGGAGCGCGGGCACCCCCGGGAGCACCCGGTAGGTGGCTGATCGCTCCACCTCCTCCTCCAGGTAGTGAAGGTACCGCTCGCAGATCGCCGCCGCGTCCTCCGCCGCCAGCGGCCGGCGCAGTTTCCCCTCCACGATGTCCCGGATGATCCCGAGGTCGGTCCGGCCGGCGAACGGGACGCTCCGCCCCGCATCCTTCAGCCCGTACAGGTCCTGGAAGGCCCGATCCAGGGCCCGCACCCCGGCTCCGCCCGTGAGCACAAGGGTCCCGTCCAGGTCGAAGAGAAGGATCCGGGCCGGGATGCCCTCGGGACTGGACGGCGTCGTGCGCGTGGCGCGGGGCGGCTGGATCATCGCGCCGGTAGGGTATCCCAGTGCTTCGCGTCAGATCAAGGGTGGGCGATCAGGGGGAGGGGGCCGGGCTCGCCAGGGCGGCCGCCCCTTTGGGGGCTGCCTTGGCGCGGCACAGGGCGCGATCTGTCTGCTCGAGGAGATCTTCGGCCGTTCGGACGTCGGGACCGGGGTACACCCCCACGCCGGCGCTCACGGTCAGGCGGA
>JAHFDC010000171.1 GCA_023249205.1 Candidatus Methylomirabilota bacterium | reverse complement strand
GGGCCGGCGCCTCCCGCATGTCGTCGGTGTTCGGCTTGAACGCCAGGCCGAGAACGGCGAGGGTCTTCCCCGCCACCCCCCCCACGGCCGCGACGGTCTTTTCCACCATGCGCGCCCGCTGGCGCTCGTTCACGCGGCTGACGGCCTGGATGAGGTCCAGCGGCTCCCCGACCTTTCGCCCCACCTCGGCCAGCGCCCGGAGGTCCTTGGGGAGGCAGGAGCCTCCGAACCCCGGCCCGGCGTGGAGGAACTTCCCCCCGATGCGCCCGTCGAGCCCCATCGCCTTCGCCACCACGTGGACATCCGCCCCGACCTTCTCGCAGAGGTTGGCGATCTCATTGATGAACGTGATCTTGGTGGCCAGGTAGGCGTTGCTCGCGTACTTGATGAGCTCGGCCGTCTGCAGATCGGTGACGACCACCGGCGTCTCGATGAGGTACAGGGGCCGGTAGAGATCCTTCAGGATCGCGATGGCCTGCGCGGAGGTGGCCCCGATCACGACCCGGTTCGGGCGCATGAAGTCCTCGATGGCGGCTCCTTCCCGCAGGAACTCCGGGTTGGCCACGATGTCGAAGTCCACGTGCTCACGCTGATGCTCGCTGATGATCTCCCGGATCCTGGCCCCGGTGCCGACCGGCACCGTGCTCTTGGTGGCCACGACCTTGTAGCCGTCCATGGCCGCGGCGATCCCCCGCGCCACCTCCTCGATGGCGCTGACGTCGGCCGAGCCATCCCCCCGCGGGGGCGTGCCCACGGCCAGGAAGATCACGAGCGCCCCCTGGACGCCCGCGCGCAGATCCGTGGTGAAGTGCAGGCGCCCCTCGCGGCTGCTCTTCTGGACGAGTTCTTCCAGCCCGGGCTCGAAGAAGGGGATCTGCCCGGCCTTGAGCGCATTGATCCGCGCGGCATCCTTGTCCACACAGGTGACCTGGAGCCCGAATTCGGCGAAGCAGGCTCCCGTCACCAGCCCGACGTAGCCGACGCCAACCACACAGATATTCATGCGGCCTCTCTCCCCTCCGACCCGTACCAGGCCACGAAGCGCTGAAGCCCCTCGGCGATCTTCACCTTCGGCTCGTAGCCGAACGCCGCCCTGGCCGCCGAGATATCGGCGCAGGTGAACGGAACGTCCCCCGGCTCGGGCGGCATCGCCTCGAGCTTCGCCGTCTTGCCGAGGGCAACTTCCAGGAGCCGCACCAGGTCCGTCAGCCGTATCGGGTCCGCGTTCCCCAGATTAAAGACCCCAAATCCCAAACAGGTGTCGAGCGCCCCCACGACGCCTGAGACGATGTCATCTATATATGTGTAGTCGCGGGCGGTGGTCCCATCGCCGAAAAGGGGGACCGGCTCCGCTCCCTCGATGAGGCGGGTGAACTTGTGAATGGCCATCTCCGGCCGCTGCCGCGGGCCGTACACGGTGAAGAAGCGCAGGCAGGTCATGGCCATTCCGGACAGCGCATGCGTTGCCCGGCACAGCAGTTCTCCGGCCCGCTTCGTTGCCGCGTAGGGAGAGGCCGGGACGTCTACCTCGTCGGTCTCCCGGAAGGGCCGGAGCGTCCGGACCCCATAGACCGAAGAGGAAGATCCGAAGAGGAGCTTCGGGACGCCCGCCCGGCCCGCCGCCTCCAGGAGGCGGGCCGTGCCGGTCACGTTCACGTCGGCGTAGAGCGCCGGCTGACGGATCGAGGGGCGCACCCCCGCGCGCGCCGCCAGGTGGATCACCGCGCTCACCCGGTGCCGCCGGAAGAGATCCTCCAGCACCCCGGCATCGCGGAGATCCCCCTCCACGAGGGCGAACCCGCGGTGGCGAAGGACGCCGGCCAGGTTCTTTCTCTTGACGGCCGGGGCGTAGAAGTCGTCGAAATTGTCCAGGCAGACGACCGCCTCCCCCCGGGCGAGGAGGGCCTCGCAGAGATGCGACCCGATGAACCCCGCCCCGCCCGTTACCAGAATAGCCATGTCCGCGCCCGTGGCCCCACGCCGGCGGCCCCCTTCTCGATCGTCACCCCCGGCGATCCTTCCCCACGACACCGCGCCAGTAGTCCAGGAGGTCCCCCAGCGTCCGCTCCAGGGGAATCCGGGGCGACCACCCGGTCGCACCCTGAAGCTTCGCGTAGCTCCCGACGAGGACCGGCACATCCTCGCTCCGCCCCCGCGTCGGGTCGGCCTCGACGGCAATCGGCCTCCCCGCCTGTCCCCTGAGGATCTCGAGGGTCTCCCCGATGCTCCAGGCTTTCCCGCTGCAGACGTTATAGACCTCGCCGGAGTTCCCCTTTTCGAGGAGCAGGACGTATGCCCGGACGACGTCCCGGACATCCGAGAAGTCCCGGCGGGCCGTGAGGTCCCCCACCCGCAGGACCGCCCTCGCCTGGCCGGCCTCGATCCGGGCGATCTGGCGGGCGAAATCCGAGCAGACGAAGGTCGGCTCCTGCCCCGGCCCGGTATGGTTGAAGGCCCTGGCGACGGTGACCTCGAGTCCGCGGGTCCGCCCGTAGAAGCGGGCCACCTGCTCGGCGGCCGCCTTGCTGATGCCATAGGGGGTGAGCGGCCGAAGGGGCCGATCCTCGGTGAGGGGAAGGTCTTCTTCCCGGACCTCCCCGTAGGCCTCGGCCGACCCGATGACCAGGATCCGCGCCCCCGGCGCCGCTGCGGCTGCCGCCTCGAGGAGGCTGACCGTCCCGCCGGCATTCACCGCGAACGTCCCCTCCGGATCCCGCAGGGATTCGGCGACCGAGGAGCGCGCGGCCAGATGAGCGATCCGGTCCGGCCGGACCTCCTTGATCAGGGTCCGCACCCGCTCCCTCTGGCAGACGTCCGCCTCATGAATCTCCACCCCGGCGGGAAACGCCTCCGGCCTGCGGCCCGCGGGCAGGCCGCACCCCACGGCCTCGTGCCCCTCGGCGGTCAGATGCGCCGCGAGGTGGCGCCCCACGAAACCCGCGATCCCCGTGATGAAGTAACGCATCAGCGGGTCACGCCATACCGCTTGAGGTCGGCATCCACCATCATGGTGACGAGGCCCTCGAACGAGACCGTCGGCGCCCACCCCAGTTTGGTTCGGGCCTTCGTCGCATCCGCCACCAGGAAGTCCACCTCGGCCGGCCGGATCAGGGCCCGGTCCACCACCACGTGCTTCCGCCAGTCGAGACCGGCCCGGGCAAATGCCACCTCTGCCAGTTCCGCGACCGAGTGGGTCTCCCCCGTCCCGACCACGTAGTCGTCGGGCGCGTCCTGCTGGAGCATGAGCCACATCGCCTGGACGTAGTCGCCGGCGTAGCCCCAGTCCCGCCGCGCCTCCAGGTTCCCGAGCCGGAGTTCGCTGGCCAGCCCCGCCTTGATCCGGGCCGCCCCGTCCGTGACTTTTCGGGTGACGAATTCCT
>JAHFDC010000170.1 GCA_023249205.1 Candidatus Methylomirabilota bacterium | reverse complement strand
TGGCGGAGCGGGCCGCCGCGATGCTCTAGCGCCCTCCCCTACATGTCGAGGAGGCGGTTCCGGAGGACCAGGATCTGGAGGGCGAGCGAGGCCTGGAGGGCTGCCCGCGTGAGGTCGGCCTGTCGGGCGGCGAGGGCGGCCGGTCGGGGTCCCTCGCCGTAGAGAAGCAGAACGGTCCGGTTCTCGTAGGTGACGGGGAGGACACAGGCGGTCCGGGCAGCCGGTGTCCCCAGCACCTCCCGCAGCGGTTGGTTTTCGGGGCCCTCGGGGAGGGGTCCCACGTACACGGCCTGGGTCCGCGCGACTTCCGCGAGCACCCCCTTCTCCGTGAGCGGGAAACTGAGCTCCCCGATTCGCTCCCGCACCTCCCGGTCCCCGAGGGCCAGCCATCCGACCGCCTGCCCCCCCTGCACCACGAACAGGGCAGCCCGGTCCAGCATTCCCCCCGCATAGCGCAGGAGGGCCCGCCCCAGCTCCTGGCGGCTGGTCGCCTGGGCGAGGCGCAGGGCGAGGACTTGGCGCGCGTCCGTCAGGTCCTCGTCCCGGAGGGCGCGGGTGTGCCCGGTCTCCGCTGGGGCGCCCTGGGTCTCCTCGGCCGCGTACCGGGCGATCAGGCCAGCGTACCGATGGTACGGTTCGACGCGGTAGTACTTCTTGAGGCAGTAGAGCATCCGGGACTCGGACACTACATAGGGGCGGATCTCCTTGCCAAGCCGGGCCCGGAGGTCATCGAGGATCCGGAGGTTCGCCGGGTCGGTGATGGCCACGTGGATCCCGTACCGGTCTCGCTTGAAGGGGATCGCCCGGTAGCGCTCGGCCAGGGCCGGTGTGAGCAGGCGGGTGAACTCGGGGGGGATGGTCCGCAGATCGGCCGGGTCTGCGGGCCGAACCGAATGCATGGCGGCAAGGGTTTCCCGAAGGTCCTGGTCTTTCAGAAAGCCCAGTTCGACCAGGTTGGTGCCGAGCCGCCCTCCCAGGGTTACCTGGCGGACCGTGGCGGCCTCTAGCTGATCCAGGGTCACAAGACCCCGGAGGAGCAACGCCTGCCCGAGCCGCACCCGTCTGCCTCCTCCCCGGCGCTATGGAAAACCGGGGTATTTTACCCCTGCATGGAATCGGACGCAAGAAACGGGGGGCGGGGTACGCGGGGACGACCCGGGAGGCGGCATGGGAGGCTGCCGCTCAGCGAAGCGGGGAATGCCGGGGCGGACGGCGGTCTAGAAGGAACTGCCAAATGCCCCGATCGCGGAACCGAAGCTGTAGAGCATGACGATCCCTGCCGCCAGCAGGAAGAGACCGGACATTGGCCGGTGCCGGAGCATGAAGGAGTCGAGCGTTACGATGGACTTTGCCATCTGCTTGCCTGCCTGGCTGATCGTCTCGGGGGAGGCGAGGAAGAGGAACCCCGAGATAGAGACGAAGAACCCTCCGAACCCGAGGAAGAAGGTCAGAGCGCTAAGCGTTTCCATGGCATCCTCCCCATAAGGCGAGCTGAATACCGGTCACAGTAACCCGTCTGCGCCGCGTGCAGGATATATGCCAGGTAGAGGGCTGATCAAGTTCCGGTCGGCGGCACTGAACCGGGTCGGCCACCTGCCGCCATGGCCCGGGCCGGGGCGAGACCCCGGGGTCCCCGGGGCTGCCCGACCCTACCGGAGGTCTGCATCTCTCCAAGGGGAAAAAATCGCTGGCAATCCCTGGGGTGACTCACTAGACTGAATGCCCCAAATTTGGACTGGGGCGGAAAGGCGGGTTCCCGGCGGGCCAGCCGCACGCTCGTCATCCCGCCCTTCGTGGGGCCCGTGGCCTTCCAGCTCCTGGGGCGGAGCGGCATGGTGAATCTCCTGCTCCTCGAGGCCTTCGGAACGACGCTCCCCTGCATGGAGGGCCTGGCGGGGGTCGTCCGCGCCAGCACCTTCGAGGGGGCGGCGGTCGAGTACGAGGTCGTGCTCGCGGGCGGGCGGCCCGTCCGTGCGAGCGCGGCCACGGCCAAGGGAGAGCGCCTTTTCCCGCCCGGGGCGGAGGTCCTGGTCTCCTTCGACCCGGCCGATGTGATCCTGATCCCCCAGGAGGATCGGTGAGCAAGGTCTATATCGTCCGCCACGGGGAGTCGCTGTGGAACCTGGAGCAACGCTTGCAGGGCGGGCAGGACCCGGCCCTGAGCGACGCGGGATACCAGCAAGCCGCCCGCGTGGCAGAGGCGCTGGAGGGGCGGGGGGTGGCTGCGGTATACTCCAGCCCCCTCCGGCGGGCGAGCGAGACGGGGCGGATCATCGCCGGGGCCTTGCGTGTCCCTCTCCACGTGCACGCGGATCTGCGGGAGATGAGCCTGGGGGCCTGGGAGGGGATGCCGCTCCGCGATCTGCTGGCCCGGGAGGAGAAGACCTACCGGGCCTGGCTCGCCGCCCCCGCGGACTCGTCCCCGCCCGGCGGGGAGCCGATGGCAGCCTTCGCAGATCGGGTGACGGCCGCGCTCAGGGAGGTCCGGGAAAAATATCCCCGTGATGACACCGTCCTCGTCACGCATGGCGTGGTGGCGAGGGTTCTCTTGGGGCGGACGCTGGGCTTGGACCTCAACCAGATCTACCGGATGCGGGTGAGTAACGGGAGCGTCTCCTGCCTCGTCTTCGACGGCGATTTCCCCCGCGTCACCCTCGTGAACCAGGTGGGGCACCTGAAGACGCGCATCGGGGAGGAGCCCCACACGCCGGTGTGAGCCGATGACCAACGCGATGCTCTTCACGCTCTTCGGCGGGATGTGTCTCCTCCTGCACGGCATGCGCCTGGCGGGGGAGGGGCTGCAACTCGCCGCCGGGGCCCGCTTGCGCCAGGTCCTGAGCACCCTCACCAAGAACCGGCTCCGGGGGATGGTGGTCGGGACCTTTGTCACCGCGATCATCCAGTCCAGCACCGCCACGACGGTGATGCTGGTCAGCCTGGTCAACTCCGGCCTCATGAACCTGATGCAGGCGATGGCGGTCATCCTGGGGGCGGACATCGGGACCACCCTCACGGTCCAGCTCCTCGCCTTCAAGGTCCTCGACTACGCCCTCGTCCTCGTCGGCCTCGGCTTCCTCCTCCGCGTCCTCCCCCGGCGCCGCCTCGCCCAATACTTCGGGCAGGCCATGATGGGCTTCGGCTTCATCTTTTTTGCGATCAAGCTCATGGCGGACGCGATGCTCCCGCTCCGCGCCAACCCCATTTTCGTCGCGCTCATCGCCGACCTGGGGGACCGGCCCCTCCTCGGGATCCTCATCGCCGCCATCTTCTCGGCGATCGTTCACTCGTCGGCGGCCACCATCGCGTTGGCGTTGACCCTGGCCCTCCAGGGGGGGATGACCCTCGCCTCGGCCCTCCCGGTCATCCTCGGAGCCAACATCGGCACCTGCGCAACC
>JAHFDC010000169.1 GCA_023249205.1 Candidatus Methylomirabilota bacterium | reverse complement strand
CACCATTCCCTGGTAGTCGACTTTCAACGTGGATACGGTGCCGTGAAGAGTATCGAGCCTCTGTCGGAGTTGGTCCCGTTCCTGTTTCAGGGACCCCCAGCGCTTTTGGAGCGATCCCAACTGGTCGCGCATGTCGCTGGAGTGCTCGACAAGTTCCCTGTACTCATTGATGGCATCAACGATGCGTTTGACTTCGGTGTCATTCAGCATTGACCAACTCCTTTGCTCAGAAGTGTCCTCCGTGGAAAGTGTGAAGACGGACGAGGAAGGGAGGGGAGAGGAGACCGTCCTGCGGCGCCCCTTCCTCTTTCCCCAGCCCGCCAAAGAGCGTCCACCGGTTTCGCGGTCGGGGCCTCGCACGCCCCACTGGTCTCGTCGAGACCATCGCGGAGGCAATCCGGAGCCCTCGCCAGCCCGTCGGTCCGCTCGACGACCCGGCTCAGGAGCCCTCGTTCCGGCTGTGCTCGCATTTGGTCCCTAACGCCCCGCCCGTCTACGACGGCATCTGGTGGAGAGTGCCTGGCAGATGGCTGCAGGCTTTGTGCCAATCTGGCTCGACAAGTCGCTATTGCACCTCAACGGGCCGAGTTTTTCCAATGCTACCCCCAGGCTCCCCCTGTCGCCCGGTGGTTGCCAGGGCGGCACCGGTGGCACGACGAGCAAGAAGTGTTCCGGCCTCCCGTCTCGCCCCCGATTGGGGGTCTCCGGAGATGCTCCGCCCGCCTTCAGGGTGGGGATGGGCATTCATGAGGCTCCGGGGCCGGCCAGGGGACCGGCTGCGGATGAGTATCACAGCGAACGGGGCAGAATCCTCTCGCACCCCGGGCAGGTCCCCGCGCGGAGAGCGTGAGCGAGGGGGCCGAGAAAGAATGTTCTTGGGTTGGTACTAAAGACCACAAAGGGGTTAGGGATCATCTCCCTAACCTCTCGACTTCCTTGGCCACGGGGGCCACATTTGACCGGCGGACCTCCAGGGCGTAAAACGGGTATCCGGCCGCGGTTGCGACCGACCCCCGCCGTCAACTCCAAGGGACACCTGACCCGCTGCCCTGCCGGTCTTGGGCTTCCTTGGGCACTGTCGGGAAGGGTATCCCGGACAGAATTCTGAAAGAGGCGCTGAGGGAAGTCCGACCGGGCGACAACCCCGGAGACATCTCGGGTCCTGAAGGACTCGATCGTACCGGAGTCGGCGAGGCGGGCGTCACGAACGGCTGGATTGATTGGGTGCTGGGTGGTTGCGGGGGCCAGATTTGAACTGGCGACCTTTGGGTTATGAGCCCAACGAGCTACCGGACTGCTCCACCCCGCGCGAGAATCTTAGGGAGATGCCTGCGGGGTGTCAAGCGCTTTCTCCCCCGACGCGGGATTCGCCTCGAGCGGCAGCCCTTGCTCGGAGGCGTTGTGGAGCATCCCGCAGGCCGCGGAGATGTCGTGCCCGCGGCTCTCGCGGATCGTGGCAGTGACTCCCCCCTCGTGCATGGTTTTCTGGAACGCCTCCACCCGCTGCCGGGGGGAGGGCCGGAAGGGGAGGAGCGGGGATTCATTGAGGGGGAGGAGGTTCACCTTGCAGCGGATGCCGCGCAACAGCACGGTGAGGCGGCGCGCGTCCTCTGCGGAGTCGTTCACCCTGTCCATCAGGACGTACTCGAAGGTGATCCGCCGCCGCGGAGGGAGCGGGTACTCCCGACACGCCGCCAGCAGCGCCTCGAGCGGGTAGCGCCGGTTCACGGGCATCAGGCGACCGCGCTGCTCGTCCGTCGTGCCCGAGAGGGAAATCGCCAGGTTGACCTGGAGGCCCGAGGCGGCGAGGCGCCGGATACCGGGGACGAGGCCCACCGTGGAGAGGGTCACGCGGCGCGGGGAGAATCCTGGGCCGTCCGGGTCCGTCAGGATCCTGAGGGCCCGCTCCACGTTTCCGAAGTTCGCCAACGGCTCCCCCATCCCCATGAGGACGATGTGACTCACCCGCGCCCCCGGGGCGGCCGCGCCCTGGAGGGTCAGGACCTGACCCACGATTTCCCCCGGCCCCAGGTTCCGCTTCAGGCCCATCAGCCCCGTGAGGCAGAAGCCGCACTCGAGGGCGCAGCCGGCCTGGGAGGAGATGCAGGCGGTCAGGCGATCCTCGTCGGGGATGAGGACGCTTTCGATCCGCTCGCCGTCCCCGAGGCCGAGGAGGAACTTCCGGGTGCCGTCGCGCGAGACCTCTTCCCGGACGAGGGCGGGACGGCCGATGGCCGCCCGCTCGGCCAGGACTCCCCGGAACGCCCTCGGGATGTTAGACCAGGCCCCCGGATCGCTTCCCCGCTTCTGGTAGAGCCACTTGAAGACCTGCCGACCCCGGTAGGCCGCCTCCCCCTGGGCCTCCGCCCAGGCCTCCAATTCCTGCCGGGTGAGCCCCAGAAGATCCTGCCGCGCTGCAGCGCGGGAAGCCCCCTGCCTCGTTCCAAGCGCTGCCTGTCCCACCGGTTCCCCCTCGGCTTGCTCTCCGGGCCGTAGACCGCCCGGAAGCAGACCTCGCGTCATCCTAGGCCGGAACCGGGCGGAGGTCAATGCGCCGGAGGCCAGCGGAGCCGAGGGCGCCGTGGGGAGGATTCAGTCGAGCGGGAAGGGATGGAACCGGAAGAGCCCCGGAGGCGCCGGGCGGCCGGGGGGGCCGGCTACTTCAGGCGGCGGAGGTAGTCACGTAAGCCGTCCGCTGCGGGCCCCGTCGGCTGCAGCTGCAGGGCCTTGTCCAGCGCGGCCTTGGCCTCGGCCTTCCTGCCAGCCCGGAAGTAGGCGATGCCGAGATTGCCGTGGGTCTCGGCCACGTTCGGTCTCAGGCGGCTCGCCGTCTGGAAGGATGCGATCGCCTGATCCAACTTGTTCTGGGCCAGGTAGATCATCCCGAGGCTGTTGTGGGCGTTGGCTAACTCCGGGTCCACGTCCACGGCCCTGCGGAACTGGTCGGCCGCTTCTTCGAGCCGCCCTTGCCGCTGGTAGACGGTCCCTAGGGTGAAGTGCGCCAGATGCGGCGTGAGGTAGAGCGTATTGGCGAGAGCCGCCTTGACCGCCTGCTCGGCCCGGGGGAGATCCCCCTGCTCCAGGTAGGCCCGCCCAAGGTCCACGAAGGCGTCGGCGAACTTCGGGTCCAGCTCCACGGCCCGCCGGAAGGCCCTGACGGCGTCGGGCAGGTTGCGATTGAAGTAGTAGGCCAGGCCGAGGGCGCGGTGGTACGTAGCCTGCGTGGGGGCCATCTCGACGGCCCGCGCCAGATCGGGCAGAGCCCGTCGCGGCTCTCCCGAGTTCAGGTAGGCGATCCCAAGATTGTAGTAGTCCTCGGCCCTCCCCTGCCGCTCATCCCCCTCAGGTGTCGTCGCGCAGCCTGCCAACAGAAGCGCCGCCATCCAGACGCACGCTCGCCACTGCAATCTCCTGTGCATT
>JAHFDC010000168.1 GCA_023249205.1 Candidatus Methylomirabilota bacterium | reverse complement strand
TCCACATCTGGGTTGAAGCGGGCATCGGCGTAGGCGTCCGGGATGTTCACCGTCTCCCCGGTCACCGCGACCGTCCCGGCGATCCCCACCCCCAGAGGGATGCGGATTTCGGTGGTGGCCAACCCCTCGGCGACCTTGGTCCAGAGCTCCCCCTTCCCCCGGTCCACCAGGAACAGAGAGGAGCGGTCCGCCTGGAGCAGCTGGGTGGCCCGTTCGACGATCAGGGCGAGCAGGCCGTCCAGGTCCATCTCGGCGTTGATCGCCTTGCCCACCTCCAGCAAGCGGGAGAGGCGCTCCACGTGGAGACGGACCTGGCCGTACAACTGGGCGTTCTCCAGGGCGGACGCGGCCTGGAGGGCGAGGGCCGAGAGGACCTCCGAATCCCCGACGCTGAACGGGCCGGCGGCCTTGTTCCGGGCCTGGAGGACGGCCAGGACCTCCCCGCGGCGGTTGGTCACCGGGACGGAGAGGAGGGAGGCCGTGGGGACCCCCGTGGCGTGGTCCAGGGCTGGAGAGAAGCGCTCGTCCTCCGCCGCGTCGGGGAGGATGTAGGCTCGTCCGGTCCGAACCGTGAGCCCCGCGATCCCCTCCTCCAGAGGGATGGAGACCTGGGCGACCTCCGGACCGCCCCCGAGCCGAGCCGTGAGGCTCCCCCCTTGCCGGTTCAGCAGATACAGGACCGCCTCATCCGCCCCCGTGAGGCGCCGGGCCTCCGTGGCCAGCAGGTCCGCCAGGCGCTCCAGGTCTACCTCTGCGTGCAGGCCCCGGACCGCCTCCAGCAGGAGTGTGACTTGGAGCGCCCGCTCCCGCCACTCCTCGGCTGCCCCACCCTTGAGCGGCTCGCCCGCCCCCGTTTCCCGGCTCATGCCAGCCTCAGCCCCTCCGTGTCCACATCGAGCAGACGCACTGCAGCCATGATGCCAAATTGGTCCCGCCAGAGACGCTGCATCGCCCCCGCCACCCCCTCCCCCCCTTCCGCTACGAGGGCGAGGATCGTGGAGCCCGCCCCGCTCAGGAACGCGGCCAGGGCCCCGGCCTTCCGCGCCGCCTCGCAGACCTCCTCCAGGCCCGGCAGCAGCGCCGCCCGATAGGGCTGGTGCAGGCGGTCCCGGCTCGCCTCCGGGAGGCAGGCGAACTCGCCCGTCGCGAGCGATGCTACCAGCAGGGCGGTTCGGGTCACGTTGAAGACGGCATCCTCCCGGGGCACCCGCCGGGGGAGGACCCGCCGGGCCTCGGCCGTGGGCAGCTCCCGGTCGGGGATCACCGCCACGGCCTTGAGGGGGGCGCCGAGGGGGACCCGGACCGCCAGAACGGCGCCGTCAGCGAGGCCCGAGGCGACCAGCCCCCCCAGGAGGGAGGGAGCCAGGTTGTCCGGGTGCCCCTCGAAGGGGAGGGCCAGGCGGAGCACCTCCTCGGCCGGGAGGGCCCGCCCGACGAGGGCCGCCGCCCCGGCAATGCCCGCCAGGATGGCGGTCCCGCTCGAGCCCAGCCCCCGTCTGAGCGGAATCTGGTTCTGGAGGGTGATGTCCAGGCCGGCGGGCTCGGCCCCCAGGTGCCGGAAGGCGGCGGCGGCCGCGCGGGCGACGAGGGACTGTTTCCCCTCCCGGTCGAGGCGCCCCCGCCCCTCCCCTTCCACCGTGATCCGGACCTCCCCATCGGCCCGGATGGCAAGCGTGGCGGTGTTGTAGAGAGTGAGCGCGAGACCCAGGCTGTCGAAGCCGGGCCCCAGGTTGGCCGTGGAGGCCGGGACTCGCACCGTGACCGCCTGAGCCGCCATCCTCCCCGCCTCCGAAAAAAAAGACCGCCCTCCGGCAGGGCGCCACTATAGCACAGCCGGAGGGCAGGCCGAGAGGCGGGCAGCGGAGCCGCCGCCCTTTCCCCGGGGCCGGCCGCTCCTCCGCCCGATACCCAGACAGGGCTGCGTCGCGGCCAGCCCCGGGCGGGCAGTGGCTCCGCCCGCTCAGAACGGCAGGACGATCTTCGCCTGCTTCCCGACCACGACCACCACGAGGCGGTCCGGATCCAGGTACTGCCGGGCGACCCGGGCGATCTGCTGGCGGGTCAGGGCCCGGATCAGGTCCGGGTAGCGCTGCGGGAAATCCATCCCCAGCCCGTGCAGTTCCATCTGGCTCAGGAGGGCAACCACCTCCGCGTTGGTGTCGTAGCGGAGGGGGAAGTATCCGGTGAGAAACGCCTGGGCGTCCCGGAGCTCCCGATCCGTGATCCCGTCTTCGCGGATCCGGCGGAGTTGGGCCAGGACCTCCCGCATCGCCTCCCCGGCCGTCTCGTTCTTGGTCTGGAGGGTCACGGCGAACGGCCCCGCCTCCAGGCCGGGGGAAAAGCGGCTGTGGACGTCGTAGGCCCACCCCCGCTCCTCCCGGATCCTCTGGACCAGGCGGGAGGTGAACCCTCCGCCCCCCAGGACGTAGTTCAGGACCGAGAGGGCGTAGTGGTCAGGGTTGCTGCGGCGGTAGCCCACCTGGCCCACCACGATGTTGGCCTGGGTGAGGTCCCGGTCGAGGCGGCGCACCACGCGGCTCGGCGGAGAAGAGACCGGGGGGAGCGAAGGGGCCCCAACCGGACGGGCCGCCCTGTCGCCGAAGGCCTTGCCGAGGAGCGCCCGGACCTCGGGGGCCGTCACGGCCCCCGCCACGGCGATCACGACATTGTTGGGGACGTAGAGGCGGGCGTGGAAGTCCACCAGGTGTCCGCGGGTCAGCGCCGACAGGCTCTCCGGCGTCCCCTCCACGGGCCGGCCGTACGGATGCGCGCCGTAGAGGGCGGCCTCGAAGGCCTCCTCCGCCACCGTCCCCGCGTCTTCCGCCTTCTGGGCGATCGCGCCCTTCAGTTGCTGGACCTTCCGGCGGATCTCCTCCTCGGGGAAGGCGGGGAACCGGAGGATATCGGCCAGGAGGTCGAGGCCGGTCGGCAGGTCCCGCTTGAGGAGGGTCAGGGTGACGGTCGCGACATCCTGCCCCCCGGCCGCCTTGAGCGTCCCGCCGACGAAATCAATCGCCTCGCTGATCTCGATGGCCGTCCGGCGAGCCGTTCCTTGCGGGAGGAGAACGGCCGCGAGGTTGGCCAGGCCGGGGAGGTCAGCCGGCTCGGCGAGGCTCCCGGCCCGGACGAGGACGCGCACGGTCACGATGGGAAGGGCGGGCCGCTCCGCGGTGAGCAGGACCAACCCGTTGGGCAGGACCTCCCGCGTCGCGAAGGGGGCGGCCGGGGCCGCATGCCCCGGCGACGCGAGGAGGAGGGCGAACGCCGCGGCAGCGGTCCTGACCCTTCCCGTGTGCATGGCGCCTCCGGCCCGGCGGGCCCTACTCCTTCGGGGGCAGGGGCACGAGGACCCCCACGGTCCGGTTGTCGGCCGTCAGGTAGGCGCCGGCGACCCGCTGCACGTCCGCTGCCGTCACCGCCCGGACCCCGGGCACGT
>JAHFDC010000167.1 GCA_023249205.1 Candidatus Methylomirabilota bacterium | reverse complement strand
AGAGAAACCTCTGCTGAATCTCGGGCGTCGCATTCAGCACCAGCCGGGGAACGCGCTTGAGGCCCGACCGGTGGTAGAGCTGCTCGCGGAGCCAGGCGCGCAGCGCGTTGCCACCGTTCAGGGAGAGCTGCCCTACGGTCTGCGAGGCGTCCCAGCCCGAAGACGTGAACCGGACGGCCGAGGTCCCGAGGAAGAGCTTCGACCAGAGCGTGGCCACGCGCTCGCGCAGCGCTGGGTCGGTATTCGTGAACTGGATCTGGCCGTCCACGGCCACGTGTCCCTCCGCGGCCAGGAGGCCGAGGAACTCGGCGAGCTCTGACGAGAGCGCCGTCCAGCCGGGTGTTGGCGGCAGCGCCCCGGCGAGGCCAAGGTGCATCCCTTCCTTAACATCGCGCGCCGTCACCTCTCCGCCGTCGGCGTCCAGCATCCGGTGATGCGCCGTCACCCGCACCAGCCCGCCGCGCGCTTCAAGCCATCGAAGCGCGTGATCAGGCTCCCCCCCGCGGCGTCGCGTCGCAGTGATGGCGCGGACCCGCGACCAGACGCTCCCGTCCCAGATCTCGAGTCCCTGGAGCGCGAAGCTCTGCTGGCTCGGTCCCTTGCGACGAAGGGGAACCAGCTCGTCCGGCGTGACCACGTTGACCGCTCCCCGCTCGCGCACCAGGAGCGGCGTGTCCGCGGCGATGCATTCGTGATTGAACAGAATCCCGCTGACCGCGAAGATCCCGTACGACTCCCGGTAGTTCACGGTGAGGTGGTGGGCGTAGACCTTGGCGACGCCGTAGGGGCTCCGGGGGTGAAACGGGGTCTTCTCCGTCTGGGGGACCTCCCGCACCTTCCCGAACATCTCGCTGCTCGAGGCCTGGTAGAACTTGATCCCCCGGTCCACCAGGCGGATGGCCTCGAGCACCCGCGTCACCCCGAGGGCCGTAAACTCGCCCGTCAGCATCGGCTGCTCCCAGGAGGTGGGCACGAAGGACATGGAGGCCAGGTTGTAGACCTCGTGCGGCTCGACCGTCTTCAGGAGGGTGATCAGCGAGAGTTGATCGAGCAGGTCCGCCTGCACGAGGGTGGTCTTCTCCTTGATGTGTTCGATCCGCTCGAAGTTCTCGGTGCTGGCCCGCCGCACCATCCCGAAGACCCGGTATCCCTTCTCCAGCAAGAACTCCGCCAGGTAGGAGCCGTCCTGCCCCGTGATCCCCGTGATGAGGGCGCGCCGCATGGTCGTGTTCATGACCGGTCCGTAGCCTCCGGCAGGGCCGAGAGCTGGCGGAGGGTGAGGTGCTCCGCCGAAAGGATCGCCCAACCGGCTACCGTCACCGGAAAGAAGAACGCCGCGTGCAGGACGACCGAGAAGGTCAGGGCCTGGCTCACCTCGACCCCGTAGAGGGCGAGGGCCGCCACGGTGAAGAACTGGAAGGTTCCCACGAACCCCGGCGCCGAGGGGAGACTCATGCCGACCCCCAGGTAGACGAGGAGCGTCAGGGCGGCGCTCCAGGGCAGCGCGAGGTCCAGGCTCCAGAACCCGACCTGCGCCGTGAGGGCATAACTCCCCCAGAGCAGAATGGTCCAGCCGAGGAGCGCCGGGGCCCGCCGCGTCAAGTCGCAGCCCGTCGCCCCCTCGATGAGGGAACGGCCAAGATCCGCGACGCGCCCCCGCACCCTGGCCGGCGCCCAGCGGGAGAGCGCAGCGAGAAGCGGGCCATCCGGCCCCTGCCGCCTCAGCCACAGGAGCGCGGCGAACGCGACACCCCCGAGGCCGATGCCCAGAAGCCAGGCCTGCCGCATTCCCTCCGAGAGGGGGACAAAGGGGAGGGCGAGCCCGGCCAGCACCACCACCGTCAGGACATCCAGGACCCGATCCACGACGACGGTCCCGAGGGCATACCCCAGGGGGAGATTCCCCCGCCGCCCGGCCAGATAGGCCCGGGCGATTTCCCCGAGACGGGCCGGCAGGAGGTTGTTCCCCATGTACCCGACCAGCGTCGCGGCGAAGAGGTGCCCGAGCGCCAGCCGGTCGGGCTCCCGGAACAGGAGACGCCAGCGGACGGCCCGGAGCCACGCCCCGACGAAGTACAGGACCACGACCGCCGCGATGAGACTCCAGCGGACGTCCCCGAGAGCCTCCCGGATTTCGCCGACCTGGACCTGCCGCGCGAGGAGGAGGAGCAGGCCGGCGCTCACGAGGATGCCGATGACGGTCCGGGCGACTGACCTCACCGACGCTTCCCTCCCGCCGCCCGGAGGAGGCGCCGGACCTCCTGCGCCCGCCCCTTCGGGCAGACCAGGATCCCGTCGGGCCCGTCCACGACGATCACTCCCTTCAAGCCGAGCGTCCGGATCGGCTTCTCGGTCCCGTAGATGACGCAGTCGGCCGAGTCAATCCCGACGTGCTCCCCCACCACCACGTTCCCGCGCCGGTCGGGGCGCAGCACCCGGTCGAGAGCGGACCAAGAGCCGAGGTCGTCCCACGGGAAGGCGGCCGGCACCATCGCCACGTCGGGGCTCTTCTCGAGAATGCCGTAGTCCACGGAGATCTTCGGCATCCGGGGGAACTCCCGGGCGAGGACGCCCGCCCCGTCCCGCCGCCCCCAGGCATCCCGGACCCGGCAGAGACGGACCCACAGTTCCGGGATGAGGCGGGCCAGGTGTCCCTGGATCGTCCTGTTCCTCCAGGCGAAGATGCCGGCGTTCCAGGTGCAGCGAGGGTCCCGCGCCAGGCGCGCGGCGCGAGCGCGGCTCGGCTTCTCCAGGAACCGGCGGACCCACCGGACCCCCGGCGCTCCTGTGACCGGCTTCCCCGCCAGGATGTAGCCGTACCCGGTCTCGGGCCGGCTCGGCCGCACCCCCACCGTCACCAGGGCGTCGTGGCGCCGCACGACCGCGACGGCGCGCTGCATCGTCCGCCGGAAGCCCCGGACGTCCGCGATGGCATGATCCGCCGGGAAGACGAGCATCACGGGGTCGGGGTGGCGCCGCTCCAGAATGATGGAGGCGAGCCCGATGGCCGGGGCCGTGTCCCGGCCTGCCGGCTCCTGGATCAGGTTCTCCCGGGGCAGGTCCGGGACGTGCCGGCGGATGAGGGGAGCGTGGCGTGACCCGGCGACGACGAGCACCCGCTCTACCGGGACCAGGCTTCGGACCCGCTCCACCGTCTCCGCGAGGAGCGAGCGCGGCCCGAACAGCGCCAGGAACTGCTTCGGCAGGCGGTCCGTGCTGAGCGGCCAGAACCGCTCCCCCCTCCCCCCGGCCATGATGACCGCGTAGGCGTCGTCCATGACCACCGTTCCCACCCTAGCGTGACTCCAACGAATTGCACCGAGGATTCCAGCCGAGCCGCGGGTGGCGCCGGGCGCGGCCCCCGAGCGGCCGGGCGGAGTGGGACCCCCTCGGCCTCCTTTCGCAATGCAGCGCATTGCGGAAGGGGCTGAGCGGG
>JAHFDC010000166.1 GCA_023249205.1 Candidatus Methylomirabilota bacterium | reverse complement strand
GTGAGGCGATCAACCGCTCAGCGGCGACGCTTTCTCCGGAATTCGACAGCGAGAGACCGGCTGGATGCTATGCCGACGCGACGGGACCTGTCAACCGCCTCCCGGAGCACCTCCGGGATCGCTGGGCCCTTCCCCGTCGGGCGCCGCGGCGGGGACGGGGGGTGGGTTCATGCGCTGCTCTTCGAGCGTGACGAAGGTCGCCAGCTCGCCTCCGGTGTGCGCATCCAGGTCGAGGAACTTCACTCCCATCCCGCTGGGGGTCACCCCGTCAGGGCTGCTGGCAGTCCAGACGATGACCCCGGCGACGTCGAACAGGCGCGGGATGCCGGGGAGGATGAACTGCAACCGCACCCGGCGGCCGGCCTGGACCGGTAGGTCGGTGCTGAGGAAGATCCCGGTCTTGCTCAGATTGAACATGACCCCCTGGCTCTGCCACCGGCCCAGGGTGTAGTTCACCGGGAGCCCGAGGGGAACCCGGACAGCGGCCCGCTGCTCATCGCCGCGCGACGTGACCACGGCGGAAACCCGGTACACGATCTGGGCGAGGGCCGCTCGCTTGTCCTGCACCCCCACCGCCTGCAGTCCCCGGAGTTGCTGGGTCGCCTCCTCGATCTCCAGCCCGTGCAGCATCGCCAGAATGGGAGGGCGCTGGGGGGGCTTCAGGTGGCGGAGGTGCTCGAGGAAGTCGAAGCCGTCCGTCGGGCTCAGGTGCAGATCCAGCAGGAGGAGGTCCACCCGGCCCCCCTCGGCCTCCAGAAGTCGGAGGCCCGCCCCGGCGCTCCCCGCCGCCAGGACGCGGAACCCCGCCTCGAGCAACGCCTTCTCAACCGTCTCCCGGAAGAACCGCGTCCCCTCCACGAACAGGATCGTCTTGTCGCCGGCGCGCCCCCTCATCGGGCCGCCCCTTCTTCCGGCGCCGCGCCCCCGGGCACGGGCGCCGGCCCCTCCTCCTCCTCCTCGACCATGGCGATCAGGGACTCCACCAGGGCCGGGTCCAGCGTGCGCTTGGCAGCCGCCGCCCGGAGGATGCCTAACGCCTCCTCCCGGCTGAGGCGCGGCCGGTAGGGGCGGTCGGTGATGAGGGCATCGTAAATATCCACGATCCCCACGATCCGGGCGGTGATGGGGATCTCCTCCCCCCGGAGACCGTCCGGGTACCCGCTCCCGTCGAACTTCTCGTGGTGATGGCGGATGACGGGGAGGAGGTACCGGATGGAGCGGAGCGGCTGACAGATGCGCTCCCCCATGATCACGTGGACCTGCATCTGGGCCTGCTCCTCGGGCGTCAGGCGGCCCGCCTTGTTCAAGATGGCGTCGGGCACGCCGATCTTCCCGATGTCGTGCAGGATCCCCCCCTTCCAGAGGGACTCCTGATGCTCGGGGGAGAGCCCGAGGCGCCGGCCGAGTTTCAGGGCGAGCGTCGCCACCCGGAAGATGTGCCCCTCCGTGTAGGGGTCTTTGGCCTCGATGATGTTGGCGAGAGCGAAGAGGACGTTTTCGGCGTTCTCCAGCCGGTCGTTCAGCCGCTTGACCCTGAGCAGCGACTTGACCCGGGCGAGCAGCTCCACCTTCCGGAACGGCTTCGTCAAAAAATCGTCGCCGCCGACCTCGATCCCCCGGAGCTTGTCCTCAAAATCGCTCAAGGAGGTGAGGAAGACAATCGGGATGAGCCGGGTGGCCTCGCTGCCTTTGAGGCGGGCGCACACCTCGTAGCCGTTCAGCCCGGGCATGCTGATGTCCAGGAGGATCACCTCGGGGAGTTCCTGGGCCACCTTGGCCAGCGCCTCCTCCCCCCCCTCCGCCAAGGTCACGGTGTACCCGTCCCCCACCAGGGAGGCGCGGATCAGGTCCCGGGCCTGCGGGTTGTCATCCACCACCAGGATGCGGCCGGCGGACTCTGGGCTATCCACCCGGCCCCTCCGCGCGCTCCCTCCCCCCCTTCAGGAGCGCCCCCACCGCCTGCCGGAGCTGCTCGGGCAAGAACGGCTTGGCCAGGTAGGCGTCCACGCCGGCCTGGAGGATGCGCTCCCGGTCGGTCCGCATGGCGAGCGCGGTCGTGACCACGATGGGAATGGCGGCCGTCCGGTGGTCCGCCCGCAGCTCCTCAACGAGGGCGAGGCCGTCGGCGCCGGAGAGGCGGACATCCAGGACGATGCAATCCGGGAGGCTCCCCGCCAGGCGGTCCCGCGCCTCGGGGGCCCCCGCCGCCTCCACGACCTCGTACCCCACAGCCCGCAGCACGTCCACCGCCAGGCGGCGGTTCACCGGGTTGTCCTCCACCACCAGGACGCGCGACCCGCTCATCCCTACTCCCCTTCCGCCCGGTGCGCCAGCGCTACGCCGGCGGGGCCGGGCGGCGGCTGCTCCGGCTGGAGGGGGGGCGGGGGGAGGATGAGCAGGGGCAGCCCCTGGGTCCGGGGATCTTTCGCGAGCCGCTGGACAAGCCGCAGAACCATGGCGGAGGCGGTCACGTCGGCGACCAGCAGGTCAGGCTGCTTCTCCCCCGCCACGGCGGCGAATTCCCCCTCCTCGGCCTCCACGACCAGGTTCTCTCCCCCGGAAATGGAGCCTCGCACGGCCTGGGCGAAGTGGGGATCATCCGCCGCGATCAGGAACGTGTGGGGGCCGCCCCCCGCCGGGAGTCCGCGGAGGGCGGAGAGAAGCGCCAGGGCCGCCCGGAGGGGACCGGAGGTCGCGGCCCCATCTGGCTCCAGAATGAGGAGGGGGACCTCCTGGAGGGCTGCCCGGCTCCGGAGTTCCGCCAGAATCAGCCGCCCCTGCTCCCGGAACACCGCCGGCGGGCAGGCAACGAGGGCGGGCGTGACCTCCTGGCCAAAGTCGGCCAGCTCCGCCGGGGGGGCCAGGAGCGCCGTGTCAAAGCCGGTGGTGAGCAGGGCGGAACGGAGGCCGGTCGTGGCCGCCCCCTCCTCCCCCAGCACCAGCGCACCCCGCTCCGCCGGCTCGCTCGGTGCTGGTCGCTCGACGACCGCCGGCGGCTGCGGGGTCGCGGCTGCCGGTGGCGATGGCGCGGTCCGCAGCCGGAGGGGCTGGGGGAGGCGGAAGAGGAAGGTGCTCCCGCGCCCCACCTCGCTCTCCACCCAGATGCGGCCCCCGTGCAGCTCCACGAACTTGCGGGTCAGGGGCAAGCCCAGGCCGGTCCCCTCGAGAGCCTGCCCACCACGGACCTGGATGAACTCCTCGAAGATCCGGTCCTGATCCTCCCGCCGGATGCCGATGCCGGTGTCGGCGACCTCCACCTGCACGCAGTCGTTCGGGCGGGCCTCGGTGGCCCACCGGACCCCGACCCGGATCTGGCCCCCGGCCGGGGTGAACTTGATCGCATTGGAGAGAAGGTTGTACATGACCTGCCTGAACCGGCCGGGGTCGGCCGTGAGGGTGTGCACGTCCGGGGCGACCGCAAACTCTATCTTGATGTTCTTCT
>JAHFDC010000165.1 GCA_023249205.1 Candidatus Methylomirabilota bacterium | reverse complement strand
GCCGTGACCAGCGCGCGCACGACATCGGGGTGCTTGCCCCGCCGCTCCAGGCGCTTCACCAGCCCCTCGAAGCCTATCGCCTTGCGGAGGAGCGCCTGAAGGCGCTGGCCCCCGAGCGCCTGGTCCATCCCGGCCCCTGCCACCCGGAACCCCTCCACCGCCAGATCCAGCAGGAACTCCTCCAGCGCCCGCTCGTCCTTCAGGTACCGCTCCACCTTTCCCTTCTTCACCTTGAAGAGGGGGGGCTGGGCAATGTACAGGTAGCCGCTCTCCACCATTTCCTTCATCTGCCGGAAGAAGAGGGTGAGGAGCAGGGTGCGGATGTGGGCCCCGTCCACGTCCGCGTCGGTCATGATGATGATCCGGTGGTACCGGGCCCGCTTCAGGTCGAAGTCCTCGCTCCCCACCCCGGTCCCCAGGGCCGTGATGAGCGTGCGGATCTCGGCGCTCGAGAGCATCTTGTCGAAGCGGGCCTTCTCCACGTTCAGGATCTTCCCCTTCAGCGGCAGGATCGCCTGGAAGCGCCGGTCCCGCCCCTGCTTGGCCGAGCCGCCGGCCGAGTCCCCCTCCACGAGGAACAGCTCCGAAAGCGCCGGGTCCCGCTCGGCGCAGTCCGCCAGTTTTCCCGGGAGGGAGTCGCCATCCAGCGCCCCCTTGCGGCGGGCCAATTCTCTCGCCTTCCGTGCCGCCTCCCGGGCCCGCGCCGCGTCCACCGCCTTCTCGATGATCTTCCGGGCGACGGGGGGGTTCTCCTCCAGGTATTCCCCCAGTTTCTCGTTGACGGCCTGCTCCACGATCCCCTTCACCTCGGTGTTGACCAGCCGCGCTTTCGTCTGTCCCTCGAACTGGGGGTTCGGAAGCTTCACCGAGATGACCGCCGTCAGCCCCTCCCGGACGTCGTCCCCCGTGAGGCCCGCTTTGTGCGTCTTCAGGAGATCGTGCGCGGCCGCGTACGAGTTCAGGGTCCGGGTCAGGGCCGCCCGGAACCCGATGAGGTGGCTGCCCCCGTCCTGGGTCCGGACGCTGTTCGCAAACGCAAAGACGCTCTCCGTGTACCCGTCGTTGTACTGGATCGCCGCCTCGACCAGGGTGCCGCCCCGCTCCTGAGCGAAGTAGATCGGCTTCGCGTGGAGCGCGGTCTTGTTCTTGTTCAGGTGGTCCACGAAGGAGGCGATGCCGCCTTTGTAGAAAAACTCCCGCTTCTCGTCCGCCCGCTCGTCCGTGAGCGTGATCCGCAGGCCCTTTGTGAGGAACGAGAGCTCCCGGAGCCGGTTGGCCAGGGTATCCAGGTTCAAGACCCGCTCCTCGAGGATCTGCCCGTCCGGCAGGAAGCGGATCCGCGTCCCGTGGCGCCGCGTCTTGCCCGTCACCTCCAGGGGTGTCACCGGCTTGCCGCGCTCGTAGCGCTGCCGATAGACCTTCCCCTCCCGGTGGACCTCCACTTCCAGCCACTCGGAGAGGGCGTTCACCACCGAGACCCCCACCCCGTGCAGCCCCCCTGCCACCCTGTAGGCCTTGTTGTCGAACTTCCCGCCCGCGTGGAGCTTGGTCAGCACCACCTCCAGGGCCGGCAGTCCCGTCTCCTTGTGCACGTCCACGGGGATGCCCCGGCCGTCGTCCACGACCGTCACGCTGTTATCCAGGTGGAGGGTGACGTCAATCTGCGTGCAGTGGCCCACGAGCGCCTCATCCACGCTGTTGTCCACGACCTCATAGACCAGGTGATGGAGGCCTTCCGCCCCGGTCCCGCCGATGTACATCGCCGGTCGAGTCCGGACCGCCTCGAGCCCCTCCAGGACCCGGATCTGCTCCGCCGTGTAGTCGGGGGTCTGCGCCCCCCCTTCCGCGACCCGCTCCGTCGTCATAGGCTCCTCGGCGCGTCCACCTTCGGGCGGCCGACGTCCGGCCCGAGCCAACCATCCTCGACCCGATAGACCGTCGCCCCCGCCCCCAACTCGCCGAGGGCCGCCGTCTCCAGGGCCGTCAGCACTACCTGATCTCCCCCCTGGATGAAGTCCAGCACCCGCCCGACCCGGATCCCGTCCAGCTCCGAGAGCACGTCGTCCAACAGGAGCAACGGCGGCTCTCCGGCGGCGCCCCGGGTCAACTCCAGCTCCACGCCCCGCAGGGCCAGCGCCAGCAGGCGCGCCTCGCCCCGGGAGGCCTGCTGCGGGACCGGCCGGCCGTCCAGGTCGAGCACCACCTCGTCCCGCTGCGGGACGACAAGGCTCATCGCCGCCCGGATCTCCTGGCTCCGCCGCCGCGCCAAGGCCTTCAGGATCTGCTCCTCGCGCGCCCCGGGGTCCGGCTCCGGCTCCCCGCCGAAGGCCGGCCGATAGGCGCACCCGACCACTCCCGGCCCGCCGAGGCGCGCGTAGGTGTCGTGCAGCCGCGCGGCGACGGCGGCCGCCGCTTGCTGCCGTCGCGCCGCGATTCGGGCGTAGGTGACGGCTAGCTGCTGGTCCCAGACCTCCAGTGCGTCCGTTGCGCGCCGGGCCAGAAGCCGGTTGCGCTGCTCCGTCACCCGCCGGGCCCGCCGCAGATCGTCGGCGTGGCTCGCCCGCTGCGTGAGCGCGGCGAGCCGATCCAGGTACCGCCGCCGGGGCTCGCTCCCCGACCCCGCCAGGATCAGATCCTCGGGAGAGAAGACCACCGCGGGGACCAGGCTCCGGAGCTCCCCGGAGCCGCGCAGGCACCGCCCGTCCAGGGTAGCCGTGAGCCCTCCCGCCCCGCCCTGAACCGTCGCCGTCCGCTCACCCGCCGGCCCCCCCAGGCGAGCACGCACAAAAAACCCCTCCGCCCCTCTCCGGACGACATCCTCGGTCCTGGCGCTCCGGAAGGACTGGAGGGTGCTTGCGACGTAGAGGGCCTCCAGCAGATTCGTCTTCCCCTGCCCGTTCCTCCCGACCAGCGCGGTCACGGGCCGCGCGAACTCCACGGCGGCCCAGGCATAGTTTCGGAAATCCTGGATGACAAGCCCCTCGATCCGCACGCGCCCGCGGTTCCGCCGCGCCCTACAGGCGCATCGGCATGATGACGCAGCTGTAGTCCTGCCCCTGGAGCGGCCGGAAGAGTGCTGGGCTCAACGCATCGTTGAGATGGATGCTCACCTCCGGCTCGTCTACTACCCCAAGGAAGTCCAGGACGTAGCGGGCGTTGAAGCCCACGGTCAGGTCCTTCTCTGCGTGCTGGACCTCCACCTCCTCCCGCGCCTCGCCCAGGTCCAGGTTGACGCACGAGACCGTGAGGCGGCCGCGCCGGAAGTCGAACACGGTGGGCGCCGTCCGGTCCCCGATAATGGTGGAGGTCCGCTTCAGGGCCCCCACCAGCTCCTCCTTCTTCACCGTCAGCCCCCGCCCCTGCGTCGTTGGGAGAACCTGCTGATAGTTGGGAAACTGCCCCTCGATGAGTCGGCAGACGAGGACCGTGGCTCCCAGGTCAAAGGCAA
>JAHFDC010000025.1 GCA_023249205.1 Candidatus Methylomirabilota bacterium | reverse complement strand
TCCTCTCCTCGTGGCGGCCGACACCATGAACTTCTGGATCACGGGGAAGCCGGAGGCCCTCCGGGAGATGCTGAAGCGGGTCCATACCCTGCTGGTGAACGACGCCGAGGTCCGGATGCTTGCGGGGGAGCCCAACCTGGTGAAGGCGGCGCGCAAGATCCTCTCCTGGGGCCCCCGGTCGCTGGTCATCAAGCGGGGGGAGTACGGCGCCCTCATGTTCTCGGACGGCTGGTGGTTCTCGGCGCCGGCCCTCCCGCTGGAGCAGGTCCTCGACCCGACCGGGGCCGGGGACTCCTTCGCCGGCGGCTTCCTCGGGTATCTGGCCAACACCGGCAACTTCGCCCTGGACAATGTCCGCAAGGCAGTCATCATGGGATCGGTCATGGCCTCCTTTGCCGTGGAGGACTTCTCCCTCAATCGCCTGACCCGTCTCACCTATCCCGAGATCGAGGCCCGCTACCGGGACTTCAAAGGACTGGCCCAGTTCGAGGATATCTAATACAAACGACAGAATCACAGTGACAACGTCCGGGTCCTGTCGCCGGCGCCGCCCCGGCCCCCGGGCCCCGTGGGGAACCCTCCCGTGGTTCCCCCCATCGGCCAAAGGCCGCTGGGACCCCCCTCCGCTACGGGGGCCAGGGGGCGGCATCCGGCGCCACCCGGACCTTTTGTCACACAATGTATGTCGTTTGTATTAGTTCTTCTCATCACGGAAATTGATGTGCCAGTGTGTCCCGTCGCAAAATGGCTTGTTTCGTGAGCCGCCGCACCGACACAGTGTGTAATGCTCCGCTGATTCGGGCCGGGACTGTTCCTCATCCTGTAACTCGGGAGCCCCCACCACCACGTAGGGACCGTCCTTGGAAACGGTAACCGTGGGTTCCCGGTCTTGATCCTTGGCCTCAACGCCATCAATGGAATAACTCAAGGCGCCGGACGGACATTTCCTGATGGTCTCGAAGATATTTTCGACCTCCGCTCCATCCGGATCAATCCAAGGTTCAGCCTCCGATCTGAATGCGGATGGGAGACCGTCGGTACAATGTCCAGCGTGGGAACACACCGCCCGGTTGTCGTGAATGGTAATCTTCTTGCCTCGGTAATCAACCCGTGCGTCCGTAGACCTCTCCGCCAATCTCCCCCCGGAAAAGCCAATCCGGGCGTGGGTGCCGTCGCAAAACGGTTTCTTGGCGGATCCACCACACCGACAGAGCGCCATCACCTGCTTCGTGGGAATGGCTTCGCCCCGTGAGTTCTCGAGCGCACCGATACCCTTGACGAGGTACGGGCCGTTTTCCGCCACGTCAATGGAGGGCTTCTTCGCATCGTGAGAGGATGTCATTGGCGATCCTTCCCGCGCCGGGCTGTCCAAGAGAGACGCCTCTCGCCCCTGAACTTCCCGCCATTCCGCGTCTGCATCAGTGGAGAGCTGCTGGGACCCCCATCGTACCCCCGGAGGGTTCGCCCATCAAATCGAAAATCCGGGGGTCGGCCTCTCCGTCATCGGCGCAAAGGCATCGCCGCACTCCCCCCCATCCGCAGGGGGTCCCTTGGGGGATGCTCAGGGGGGGCCGCGAGCCAGGCCTTGACCAAGGCGGTCGCCCGGCAGTCAGGCGCGAGCGCCTCGGCCTGGTGGGCAGGGCGGGAGGCATACCCGAAGAGAGAAAAGGCTGGAGGGGGGATGCGTCATCCCCACCACTCCAGCCTTCCTCCCCGCCAGCCCGTCTGCGCGCTTCCGCGAGCCTGGGCCCGCGGATGGGCAGATCACGCCGGCTTATCTACCCCTGGAATTCGCTGTTGCGGATCCGGGAGCGGCAGTCCTCCCGGAACCCCTTCACCGACCACAACCGGCCCGACCGGCACCACCGGCGGCCGCGGGACGGGCTTGACAGCGGCGGGCCTGGGAGCGGCAGGCTTGCGCGCAGCCGCTTTCCGGCCCTTCGCCACCATCGCAGTCTTCTTGGTCGGCTTCTTCGCCACCTTCGCCTTTCCCCTCGCCCCCTTTCGCCCAGCTGCCTTCGCCTTTCGCATCCCCTCCCCCTCCTCTGTGTGGTGGACGCCCCGGACACCCTACCGGCGCCGCCTATCGGCTCGGCATCTTATGCGAAGGACGGGGGGCGTGTAAACAGGAAATCGCCGCGGGACCGCTGCGGGTGGGAGGGGGCCCGACGGAGGGGCCCGGCCGAGTGAGGGGTTCTCCCGCTTCAGTCGTTCCGGGGGGGAATGCCGATCGGCCGGGCGTGGAGGGTGTTGGCCAGGGCCTGGAGGGTGGCGGCGATCCGGTCGCAGCTCTGCTCGATGGCAGTCCACTGGGGGCGGTAGCCGGGGTCGGTCTGGGCGAGCTGGGAGGCGGTGGTGATGACCTGGAGCGCGTTTCCGATGTGGTGCTCCAGGAAGGCAACCAGGGCCTCCAGGTCCGGCCCCGGCCCAGCCGCCAGGGGGCTCGCTACCTCCTCCTGCACTGGACCTCTTGCCAGGGGCACACTGTCTCCTTTCCGTGCGGGAGGCCGCAGCCGCCCGCATTGGGCGGGAGGCATTGCAACCTCTATGCCGCCAGCCTCTGGAGGGCTGATCCGAGGGGGAGAGTGGCCGCGCGGAGGCGGAACCCGGGGGGATGGGGCAGCCTGATCAGGAAGGGGGGGAGGGTTTGACCCGCTTGGCCGCGGCCATGCTGACCACGTTGAGGAACCGGTCCAGATCGAACGGCTTGGAGATGCAGAAGTCGGCCCCTGCCTCAAAGGCCCGCTGCTGGAACTTGGGGTCAGCGCCCGCGGTAAACATGATCACCGGGACCCCTCTCAGACGGGGATCCTTCTTCAGGTGCCGGCAGGTATCGTACCCGTCCATCCCGGGCATCATGACATCCAGGATGAGAACGTCGGGCTTGGAGATCTCGGCTTTTATCAGCGCCTGCTCCCCGGTTGTGGCTGGGATGACGTGGTAGCCGTGGCTCTCCAGGAAGTCTTCTACCATCTCGATCATCGTCGGGTCGTCGTCAATGAGGAGGACGATTTTCATGCTCTCGCTGGTCATCCCAACGCTCCGCGTCGGCGCCCCCGCCTCGGCGCGCCGAGTTTACCGACCCCCGGCGGGAAGTTCAACCGGAATCTAACCGCATCCCCTGGCTACTGGAGGGGAGCCGCGGCGGCCTCCAGAGCCTCCCCTCCGGGAGGGGGAGGGGAGGCTCGCGACGGCGCCCCGGGGTCCCTTTGACAATCGCCGGTCCCAGGGCTAGACTCTTTCAGACCGACTGCCTCCCGGACCGGCCGGGCCATGGTGACATGCCAAAAGCCTCCCGACGCCCCCGCACCTTCGGCGACCTCCGCCGGAGCCCTTACGACGACCCCGCTCTTCGCTCCCGCTCCGTGCGGGACGAACTGCGCGGCAACCTCCTCGCCCGCCTGAGGAGGCGGGATCCCCTCTTCCCCGGCATCATCGGCTACGACGACACGGTCATGCCGCAACTGGTGAACGCCCTGCTCGGGCGGCACCACTTCATCCTGCTCGGCCTGCGCGGGCAGGCCAAGAGCCGGATCCTGCGGAGCCTGGTGGCTCTCCTGGACGAGGAGATCCCGATGATCGAGGGGTGCGAGATCCACGACAACCCCTACACCCCCATCTGCCGGGCCTGCCGGGAGCGGATCGCGGGCGAGGGGGACGCCACGGCCATTGCGTTCCTCCCCCGGGAAGCACGCTACGTGGAGAAGCTGGCCACCCCGGACGTGACCATCGCGGACATCTTGGGGGACGTGGACCCGATCCGGGCCGCCCGGGGCGGGCACGACCTGGCCAGCGAACTGACCATCCACTACGGCCTGCTCCCCCGGGCGAACCGGGGGATCTTCGCCATCAATGAACTGCCGGACCTGGCCGGCAAGATCCAGGTGGGCCTCTTCAACATCATGGAGGAGGGGGACGTCCAGATCAAAGGATACCCGGTCCGCCTCCCCCTGGACATCCTGCTGGTCTTCTCGGCCAACCCGGAAGACTACACCGCCCGGGGCAAGATCATCACGCCGCTCAAGGACCGGATCGGGGCGGAGATCCGGACCCATTACCCCCGGAGCCTGGGGGAGGGGATGGCCATCACCGCGCAGGAGGCGTGGCTCGCGCGGGGCGACACCCTCCAGATCCCGACCTTCCTCAAGGAAGCGGTGGAGCAGGTGGCCATGATCGCGCGGGAGCACCGCCACGTGGACAAGCGCTCGGGGGTGAGCCAGCGGCTCCCCATCACGGCCCTCGAGATCCTGGCGTCCAACGCGGAGCGGCGGGCGCTCCTGCGCGGGGACGACGTGGCGGTGGCCAGGCCGCGGGACCTGTACGCGGCGCTCCCGGCCATCACGGGGAAACTCGAGCTGGAGTACGAGGGGGAGATCAAGGGGGGAGGGGTCGTGGCCACCGCGCTCATCCGGGAGGCCTTCGCCCGGACCTTCAGCCGCCACCTGAGCCCTGCGGACTGCCAGGAGATCGTCGCCTGGTTCGACGCGGGTCACGCGGTGCTGCTCCCCGAGGGGCTCGCTGCTGCCGAGGAACTCAAGCGCCTGAAGGGAGTGCCGGCCCTCCTGGAACGGGCCTCGCGGCTCCTCGGGGAGGGGAACCCGGCCCCGCCGGTGCTGGTGGCGGCGGCGGAACTCATCCTGGAGGGCCTGCACGCCCTCAACAAGATTGACCGGACCGAGGAGCGGGGGTTCACGGGACTCGGCAAGCCGGCGCCCGAGGCGCCGCCGGGCCCGTCGCCGCCCCGCCGCGGCCGCTACGTGAACTGAGGCCCAGAATGGGGACCGTCCGCTATTCTCAGTTTACCGGCCAGTGGTGGGAGCAGGCGAGCCTGGAGGACCTTCTCTCGGATTTGAGCGACTTCTTGCTCCAGAGCGGCTTCGGGGAGGCCGACCCGTGGGGCGACCCGGCGGATGACCTCACGCGGCTGCAGGAAGCGCTCCTGCGCGCGCTGGCCAACCGCGGGCACATCACCCCGGAGGACCTCCGGGCGTGGGAAGCCGGTGAGGAGAGCCCGGAGCGCCAGCGGCTTCAGCGGATGCTGGAGGGCCTCCTCCGGCGGCTGGTAGAGGAGGGGTACCTGACGCTGCGCCCCCCGGGGACCGTCGGAGATGACCTGGAGGCCCGGGGATACGCCGGGGAGTGGGGGCCGAGCAGCGAGCGGGCCCACTTCACCCTCACCAACAAGGCCGTGGACTTCCTGGGGTTCAAAACCCTGAAAGACCTCCTGGGCTCCCTGGGGAGGTCGAGCGCAGGCCGGCACGAGACCCCCCTCCTCGCCACGGGGGTGGAAGCGAGCGAGGGCTCCCGCCCCTATGCCTTCGGCGACACCCTGAACCTGGACGTCCCGGGGACGCTCCTCCGGGCCATCAGCCGCCAGGGCCTCACCCTGCCCCTGACGCTTCAGGCCGAGGACTTGCTCGTCCACCAGGCCGAGTACGCCTCCTCCTGCGCCACGGTCCTGATGCTGGATTGCAGCCACAGTATGATCCTGTACGGCGAGGACCGGTTCACGCCGGCCAAGCGGGTGGTCCTCGCCCTCGCCCACCTGATCCGGAGCCAGTACCCGGGGGACAGCCTCCAGGTGGTTCTCTTCCACGACGAGGCGGAGGAGATCCCCTTCTCCCGGCTGGCGCGGGCCACGGTCGGCCCCTACTACACGAACACGGCCGCAGGATTCGCCCTGGCCCGCCGGCTGCTCGACCGCCAGCGGAAGGACATGCGGCAGATCGTCATGGTCACGGACGGCAAGCCCTCCGCCGTCACGCTCCCGGATGGCCGCGTCTACCGGAACCCGGCCGGCCTGGACCCCTGGATCCTCCAGCGGACGTTCCAGGAAGTCCTGGAGTGCCGGCGGGCCGGCATTCTCATCAATACGTTCATGCTGGCCCGGGATTACGACCTGATCGCTTTCGTGAAGCAGGTGACGGCGCTCTGCCGCGGGAAGGCCTACTTCACCACCCCCGCGAGTCTCGGTCAGTACCTGCTCCTCGACTTCATGGCCAAAAAAATCCGGCGGATCCACTGAGCGGCCGGCTCCCTGTTGACAGCCGGCCGTCCAGTCCCTACTCTTTCCGGGTGACCGGACTCCGTCCGGAGTGCCGGAGCGTCCTCTGCCATGATGCTCATTGATACGCACTGCCATCTCTTTTCGTCGGAGTACGCCGATCTGCCCGGCGTCCTGCACCGGGCCCGCGGCAGGGGCGTGGTCGCGGCGGTCGCCCCCGGGGTCAGCCCGGCCAGCAACCTCCGGCTCCTCACGCTGGCCCGAGCCCACCCGGGCGCCATCTGGCCCTGCTTCGGCTTCCACCCGGAGCACCTCTTCCTGACCGAGGAGGACTTCCAGATGGTCTGCGCCCAGGTGCGGGAGCACCGGGCCGCGCTGGTCGGCCTGGGGGAGGTGGGCCTCCCCTACTACTGCCTGGCCGATGCCCCGGACGTGAAGGCGACGGCGGAGGCGGGGCGGCGGCGCTTGCGGGACCTCCTGGGGCTCGCGGTGGACCTGGACCTTCCGGTCAGCCTCCACGCCCCTCACGAGACGGCGGCCGAAGCCTTCGTCCTCCTCCGGGAGGCGGGGGTCGCGCGGGCCGCCTTCCACTGGCACAAGGCCCCTGAAGAGGCCACCCGGCGGATCCTCGAGGCCGGGTACTTCGTCTCGGTGACCCCCGAGGTCTGCTACCGGCAACGGGACCGCCAGCTGGTCAAGGAGGTCCCCCTGGAGCAACTCCTCCTGGAGAGCGATGGCCCCTGGCCGTACGAAGGGGAGTTCACCCGGATGACCACGGAGCCCTGGATGGTCGGCCTGGCGTCCAACGCGGTGGCCCGGATCAAGGGGATCTCGCTGGGCGAGGTCGCGGAGCAGACCACCCGGAATGCGGCCCGCCTCTTCGGCCTGGACGTGGGTCGCCTCCCCGCGCCGCGGGCCTGGCGGTGAGGAGGACCGAGCCCCTCCACCTCCCCGGTCCCGCTGGCCCCCTCGCGGCCGTGCTGCACCGCCCGGCTCGTCCCCCCGCCCCGCTGGTGATCGCCTGCCACGGCCTCCTGAGTAGCATGGACAGTCCGAAATACGTCGCGCTGGCGGAGGCCCTCGCGGAAGCGGGGTTGGCCTGCGCCCGGTTCGACTTCTCCGGGTGCGGCCAGAGCGCGGGGGCGCGGGAGCAGACGACGGTGGCCCGCCGGGTAGCGGAACTTGGCGCGGTCGCCCGGGCCCTCTCTGCCCACCGGGCCGTGGCCGTGGGTAGCCTGGGACTGATGGGGAGCAGCCTGGGCGGGTTCATCGCCCTCTGCCACGCAGAGCGCGATCCGCGGGTCCGGGCGGTCGTGACCTGGGCCGCCCCCGCCGACCTCAAGGACCTCGCGGTGGAGGAGGATCTCCTGCTCGGCTACGGCCTGGGGCGGCCCCTGCTGGACGAACTGGAGCGGGGGGAGGGCCTGCAGGCGCCGGCTGGCGTGGCGCGCTGCCTCATCCTGCACGGGGCGGCGGACGTCCTCGTGCCCCCCTCCCACGCCCGGGCCCTCTACGCCCGGGCGGCCGAGCCGAAGGACCTGGCGATCCTCCCGGGGGCCGACCACGTCTTCAGCGACCCGGGGGCACGGGGGGAGGCGCTCTCCGACACCGTCGCCTGGTTCAGGCGCTTCCTCCTCGATGGGGCGGCCTGAGGAGAGCCATGCAGGGGGAGCGCTTCCTGCTCCGGCTCACAAAGGGGATCACGGAGGAGATGGCTCGGCACGCCTGCGAGGCCTTCCCTGAGGAGTGCTGCGGGGTCATCCTGGCCGGGGAGGGAAGGGACATCCTCCGGCGCTGCACCAATGTCCAGAACCGGCTGAACGCCGAGGACCCGGTCACCCACCCCCGGGACGCCCGGACCGCCTACTACATTGACCCGGTGGAGGTGCAGCGGATCCTGAACGAGGCGGACCGGATGGGGTGGGAGATCAAAGCCATCTACCATTCCCACCCGGACCACGAGGCCTACTTCTCGGCGGAGGACAAGG
>JAHFDC010000164.1 GCA_023249205.1 Candidatus Methylomirabilota bacterium | reverse complement strand
ATGCGCGGGCTGGAGCAGACGCTGAAGAGTCTCCGGGAGCAGGCCGCCCGCTAATACAAACGAGATAAATTGGGTGACAACAGGTCCGGGTGGCGCCGGATGCCGCCCGACGGCCCCCGTAGCGGAGGGGGGTCCCATCGGCGCTTGGCCGATGGGGGGAACCACGGGAGGGTTCCCCACGGGGCCCGGGGGCCGGGGCGGCGCCGGCGACAGGACCCGGACCTTGTCACTGTGATTCTGTCGTTTGTATTAGTGCCGGTCTAACTAATCGCGCCAAGGATGGCAGCCGAGCCGCGAGTGGGGCGAGCCGGCGACAGGACCCGCGGCAGAGCCGTCCGTCAGGATTGGGCCCCATTGCTTGGAGGGGCACTAGGGGGGCTCAGGAGCCGAGGCCGATCCACTCGGACCCGTCGGTCCAGACCTCTTTCTTCCAGATGGGGACGGCCACCTTCAGGCGCTCGATGGCGTAGGCGCAGGCCTCGAGGGCCTGCTGCCGGTGGGGGGCGGCAACGGCAATGACGACGCTGGCCTCCCCGACCTCAAGCCTTCCGACCCGGTGGCTCATCGCCACCGCGTCCACGTCCCACTTGGCGCGGACCTCGTCGGCGATCTCCCGCATCTTGGCCAGGGCAATCTCGGGGTAAGCCTCGTACTCCAGGTGATCCACCCGCCGCCCGCGCGAGTGCTCCCGGACCACCCCCGTAAATGTGGCAATGGCCCCGGAGGAGCGGCGCGCCACCTTCGCCGCTACCGCGTCCACCGAGAGGGGGTCTTCAGTGATCTCGAAGAGCGGTGCCTCCGCCCCGCCGCTTACGGGCGGGATGAGGGCCACCTCGTCCCCGGCCCTGAGCAGGGCCGATCGGTCGGCGTACTCCCGATTCACGGAGAGCAGGAGGTGCCGGGCGATCCCCTCCAGGCGAGGGTGGGCCCTGGAGAGGTGCGCCAAGAGATCGCCTGCCGTCGCTCCATCCGCGATCTCCACCTGAAGGGACGTCTGCCCCACCGCCTCCCTGGCCCCCGCGAAGCAGCGAACTGTCACGTGCAAGACCTCTCCTCCTCCATGACCGACACTACCGAAGAACACCCCATCTTCAGCTATCCTACTTAGATCAGATAGTTCCCGAGCATGGGCTTCCAGTGCGGATTGCTTCTAACCTACCACGGGGGCAGGGCTAAAGCCAATGAAAATAAATATTTGATGGCTTTTCGTCATCCAAAAACTTAATCCCAATATATGAGAGGTGTTTTCGCAATTCAAAATTACTGGGTCACTTTGCCAGTTGCTGCTTGACGCTCCCGTATCCGCGTGCTAGAAAGGAATCTACCGACACCGAGAGCCGCGAGGCCACACCGGGCGGCGTTTCGCCCGGTTCAGTTTCTGCGGACCCGCGCCGGAAGGGCTTCGCGAGCCATCGGACCTTCGAAGAGGCGAGAGAGAGCGTGGGGAGCAAGCGCCCGCCGCCGGATCGGGAATCGCTGACACCTATTCGCATCGTGGCCGCCTCGCCCCGCGAGCGGGGCCTTGCCTTCGACGCGTTTGTCCGCCTCCTCCTCGAAACTGCCGGCTACCTTCCCACCAAGAGCAGGCTCAGCCTGACGGCGGGCAGCATTCTCCTCGACCTTCGCGCGAAGGAAAAGACCACCGGTCGCCCTCTCCTCGCCGAAGCGCGCGCCGCGAGGGGCGAAGTGGGCCCAGAGGAGGTCCGACGCCTCTTCCGCCGCTTCCGGCGGGAGCGGGGGAACGTGAAGCGCCTGACGGCGTGGGCGCTGGCACCGGGCGGGTTCAGCCGCGCCGCCACGGCCTGGTTCGACCACCTCACCGATCCGGCCCGGAGCGACTTCCGCCTCTACGGCCCGGACCGGATCCTGCACCTGCTCACCCGCGCCGGGCACCTGCGCGACCCGCTGGACCTGGATGGCGTGCTGCGCGCCCTCTGCACCCTCCCCCTTGGGCCGCGGGCCCTCCTGTACTTGCAGGGACGCCTGCTGTGGCTGCAGACCGCCCTGGTGAACAAGCGGCCGGCCCTGTTCTTCCTCCTGACCGCGGAGGGGGACCCGCTGCCCCGGGGGGTGGCGGAAGATGCCCGGCGCCTCGATCCTTCCCTCCGGGACATGAAGCCCTACGATCTTCGGCTCCGGGAGAGGATCCTCCTCCGGCTCCTCTCGCTGCAACCCCTGGACGCCGAGGCGCTGGCCGCCGCAGAGACAGAGAGTGTCACGGACGTCCTCCTCGTCCTCCAGGTTCTGCACCGGGAGGGGCTGCTGTCCTGTCACCGCCTCCCCCGCCAGCCGCGGAAGCGCGATCGGTACGCGCTCGTGCCCAAGTTCCCGGTCTTCCTGGATGTGGCGCGCCAGTTCCTGACCGGATCGCACCGGTTTACCTT
Organism: Candidatus Methylomirabilota bacterium; assembly: GCA_023249205.1. Classification (GTDB taxonomy): domain Bacteria; phylum Methylomirabilota; class Methylomirabilia; order Methylomirabilales; family JACPAU01; genus JACPAU01. The sequence continues at coordinate 1,068 of JAHFDC010000164.1, read as the reverse complement.
CCTCGCCTCCCCCTTTGCCTCGAAGCAGATCCGGGACGGTCTGCTGGGGCATCTCCAGATGCGGTTCTCCGGACGCCTCCCCGAGCAGGACCTGCCCGAGGCGGTCCGACTGGCCTCGGCCTCCCCCGCGGCCCTCGCCTATGCCCTGTTCGAGGAGTCGGTCCCGGGCACGCCCGCTCCGGCCGGGGCCGCTCTCACCGCAGAGCTGGCCCGGCGGTTCCTCCGGGACGCTGAGGACCCCCGGTTGGATGCGGTCCTCACCGCCCGCGGCATTCGAAGCGTCCTGACCCGCATCACGGTGAAGGCAGCCGCCGTTCAGGAGCCGTACTTCGGGACGGCGGCCGAAAGCCTCCGGACCCTCCCCAAGCCGGCCGCGACGGCACCCGGCGCCGGGATCCCCCTCCCCCCCGAGGTTGAGACGGCGCTCGAACTGGGGGCGGCGACCATGCACATGGCGGAGTACGACCATGCCCTCGCCTACCTGGAGCGGGCCATCAAGGACCTCAAGGACCCCCAGTCGTTGAAGACCGCCTGGAACAACAAGGGCCTCTGCTGCTTCAACAAGCGGAAGTACGCCGACGCGATTGACTGCTTCAACCAGGCCCTGAAGCACGACCCCACCCTGAAGCAGGCCTGGTTCAACAAGGCGGTCTGCCTCCGGGAGGTGGGGGACAGCACGGGTGCCTTCCGCTGCGCGAAGCGAGCCCTGGAGATTGACCCGAACTACAGGGAGGCCCGCGACCTGATCCAGCGCTTCCAGCAGCCCCAGGCGGCCTCCACCCTCCCCGCCCGGAGGTAGCCCCTCCCCGGTCCTGCGCGCCCGCTCAGCCGACGTTCACCCCCTGCTTGAAGACCAGCTCACTACCGTAGTAGCCCGCCACCAGGATCAGCGCCAACCCGATGAGCAGGACCAGGCCGTACACCATGATGAACGGGCGAGGCGCTCCGCGCCCGTCGAACCGCCGATCCTCCACCCGGCGCAGCACCCAGGCCACCAGGTAAGCCGCCCCCGCCCCGAAGGCCAGGTTCCGATGGAACACGACCAGGGCACCAACCTGACCGGTCAGC
>JAHFDC010000163.1 GCA_023249205.1 Candidatus Methylomirabilota bacterium | reverse complement strand
CTTGGCCAGGTCGCTGATCCGAAACACCTGGTTGAGATCCCGGACCCCCATGGCTGAGGCCCGCTGCGTCTCCTCCTCGTTCCGGGGCTTCAGACGCGCCTGCATGTCCCCGCCCAGGCACTGGAGCGCGGCCGCGGCCAGCACCCCCTGGGGGGCGCTCCCGATCCCCATCAGCACGTCCACGCCGGACTGCTCGAAGGCGGTGGCGATGGCGGCCGAGAGGTCGCCGTCCTGGATGAGTTTGATCCGGGCGCCGACCTCGCGCACCTGCCGGATCAGGTCCTGGTGCCGGGGCCGGTCCAGGATGACGACGGTGAGATCCTCCACGTAGCACTTCATCGCGTCGGCGATGGCCTGGAGGTTGTCGGCGGCGGAGGCCGTGATGTCCACCGCCCCCTGGGCCCGCGGCCCCACCGCAATCTTCTCCATGTAGATGTCGGGGGCGTGGAGAAAACCGCCCGTCTCGGCGATCGCCACCACCGCGATCGCGTTGCCCCGCCCGTGGGAAACGATGGCGCTTCCCTCCAGCGGATCCAGCGCCACGTCCAGCTCGGGCTCCCCGCCGCTCCCGACGCGCTCCCCAATGTAGAGCATCGGGGCCTTCTCCCGCTCCCCCTCCCCGATGACCACCGTCCCGCTGAAGGAGACGGCATCAATGGCCCGCCGCATCGCGTCCACCGATGCCTGGTCGGCCGCCTTCTCGTTCCCCCGCCCCATCCACCGGGCGGAGGCCAGCGCCGCCGCCTCGGTGACCCGCACCACCTCCAGGGCCAGGTTCCGCTCCACGCCCCCCTCCCCGGCGCGCAGGGTCGCAGGCGCGCGCCTCGCCAGTGAAAGCGAGCGAAGTCTAGCCAGCGTTTCCCGGGGTGTCAAGGGGCAGGTCGGGGATTGCCACTTGAAGGGCGCACGGGGTTTATGGTAGAAGGGTCCTATCCTGACTCTCGGGGCCTCGGCCGAATATTTCGCCCGATCGCTGCTCTCAATTTGCCCTCATCCGCCGGTTTTCGTGAGACGTGTTCGAGTCGAAGTGAAGGGAGGGAGCCATGGCTGACACGAAGACACTCACCCTGAGCGTCATCAAGGCCGACGTCGGCAGTTACACCGGCCATAACCGGGTCCACCCGGACCTGATGGCAAAGGCCCGGGAGTGCCTGCATGAGGCGGTGACGAGGGGGACCCTCATTGACGGCCAGGTCATGCGGTGCGGCGATGACATCAACCTCATCATGACCCACCGGAGGGGGGTGGAGGCGACCGAGATCCACAAACTGGCCTGGGACACCTTCATGGCCTGCACGGCCGTGGCGAAGAAACTCCACCTGTACGGCGCCGGCCAGGACCTCCTGGTGGACGCCTTCGCGGGGAACGTGAAGGGGATGGGGCCCGGGGTGGCCGAGATGGAGTTCGTGGAGCGGCCGAGCGAGCCGGTCGTCGTCTTCATGGCCGACAAGTGCGCGCCCGGCGCCTGGAACCTCCCCCTCTACCGGATCTTCGCCGACCCGTTCTGCAACGCCGGACTCGTTATTGATCCGAAGATGCACGAAGGGTTCGACTTCGTGGTGCTGGACCTGGTCAAGGCGGCCAGCATCACCCTCTCCTGCCCGGCCGAGCTGTACGACCTCTTGATGTTCATTGGGGCGGTGAACCGCTACGCGATCAAGCAGGTCCGGCGGCACATTGATGGGGAGCCGGCGGCGGTCGCCTCCACACAGAAGCTCGCCCACATCGCCGGGAAGTACGTCGGGAAGGACGACCCGGTCATGTTCGTCCGCGCGCAGGCCGGGCTGCCGGGGGTCGGGGAGGTGATGGAAGCCTTCGCCTTCCCGCACCTGGTGGAGGGCTGGAACCGCGGCTCCCACCACGGCCCGCTGATGCCGTGCCGGTTCGAGATGGCCAACCCGACTCGCTTCGACGGCCCGCCGCGTGTCGTGGCCGCAGGCTACCAGATCGCCGATGGCAAACTGATCGGCCCCGTGGACCTGTTCGACGACCCGGCCTACGACGGCGCCCGGGCCAAGGCGAATGAGATCGCCGAGTACATGCGGCGCCACGGGCCGTTCCAGCCCCACCGGCTGCCGCTGGAGGACATGGAGTACACCACGATGCCCGCCATCATGGGGCGGCTCAAGGACCGGTTCCGGGCAGAGTAGCCCAGGCCAGGGGAGGGTGCGGCGGGGCGCCCGCAGGCGGAGGCGGGCCCCCGCCCTTTTTTTGCAGGGAGGAGGAGCACGGTGAGCATCCGGCGGATCGGCATCCTGACGGGGGGCGGCGACTGCCCGGGGCTGAACGCGGTGATCCGGGCGGTCGTCCGCAAGGCGGTGGGGCACCACGGCCTCGAGGTCCTGGGCATCCGGGAGGGCTGGCTCGGCCTGATGACGGGCGACCTCACCCCGCTGGGCCTGGACGACATCTCTGGGATCCTGCCCAAGGGGGGGACGATCCTCCGGACATCCCGGACCAACCCCTTCAAGACGGAGGATGGCCCCCGGCGGGTGCTGGAGACCCTCGCCACGCACCGGATTGACGCGCTGATTCCCGTGGGGGGCGAGGACACCCTCGGCGTCGCCCTGAAGTTCGCGGAGCAGGGGGTGAAGCTCGTGGGGATCCCCAAGACCATTGACAACGATCTGGACTGCACCGACTACACCTTCGGCTTCGACACCGCTGTCACCACCGCCACCGACGCGATTGACCGGCTCCACACCACCGCCGAGTCGCACCACCGGGTGATGGTGGTGGAGGTCATGGGGCGGCACGCCGGCTGGATCGCCACCGTAGCCGGGATCGCCGGCGGCGCCGACTGCATCCTGGTCCCGGAGGTTCCCTTCGACATCGAGGAGGTCTGCGAACTCGTCCAGAGGCGGAAGGCCCGGGGGAAGGACTTCAGCATCGTGGTGGTGGCGGAGGGAGCGAAGCCGAAGGACTCGAAGGTGCAGGTCACCACCACCGACAAGGTGGACGCCTTCGGTCACGTTCGGCTGGGCGGGATCGGGACCGTGGTGAGCGAGGAGATCGAGCGGCGGACCGGCATCGAGACCCGGGTCACGATCCTGGGCCACATCCAGCGGGGCGGCTCCCCCACCCCCTTCGACCGGGTCCTGGCCACCCGCTTCGGCATCAAGGCGGTGGACATGGTCCTGGCAGGAGACTTCGGTAAGATGGTGGCCCTCCAGGGCAACCAAATCGTCGCCGTCCCCCTCGCCGACGCCGTGCGCCGCCTCAAGACCCTCGACATGGGCCTCTACGACATCGCCAAGGTCTTCTTCGGGTAAAGTCGACTCTCCGGGCACAGGCGGGAAGGCATCCTATTCGAGGGGCAAACACCATTGCGGCAGAGTTCAACTAGAGCGCCTTATGGCCGGTAAGAAGTAGGCACTTTCCGACTAATCAATTAGAGGCGCGAGAAGCAGAGCAACCCGATTGCCCAGGATTTTCGCTTTTTCCAAACCCTTA
>JAHFDC010000162.1 GCA_023249205.1 Candidatus Methylomirabilota bacterium | reverse complement strand
CTACCACAGGGCGAGGGAGAGGGTCAAGGGGCAAGAATCCATGCGCATCACCTCCGTGACCTTCGCCGGCAGTGCCACCTCCCCAGCCCAGTACCCGAAGAGGGCGCTGCCGGAGGTCGCCATCGCCGGCCGCTCCAACGTGGGCAAGTCCTCCCTGATCAACCGCCTGCTCGGCCGACGGAATCTCGCCCGGGTAAGCCGGACGCCCGGCCGGACGCAAGTCTTGAACTTCTACCTGGTGAACGAACATTTTTACTTCGTGGATTTGCCGGGGTACGGGTACGCGGCCGTCCCCGGCCGGGTGCGGGAGAGGTGGGGCCCGATGATCGAGGGCTATCTAAAGACGCGGCCGACGCTCCGCGGGGTGGTGCTCATCCTGGATGGGCGGCATCCCCCGCAGCCCCACGACCTGGTCATGCGGGAGTGGCTCGAGGAGGAGCGGATCCCCCACCTCCTGGTCCTCACCAAGATTGACAAAGTCCCCCGGGGACGCCGGACGGTCCATTGCAAAGAGACCGCGGCCCTGCTCGGCCTCGCGGATCCCGGGCTCCTGTTCCCCTTCTCGGCCGTCACGGGAGAGGGGGAGGCGGCCCTCTGGCAGGCGCTCGAGGCGGCCCTCTCCCCGGGTGCAGAAGGGCGTTGACTCCCTCCCCGAAACCCGGCAAGATGACGGGTGGTTTTGCGTCCCCGACCGGAGGGCTGCTCCCCATGCGGCGGCTGGTTCTTCTCCTGGCCTTCGTGGCTCTCTCTCTTGCGGCCTGCGGGGCCGGGATGCTGACGCGGGCCTCCCAGCCGGCGGGCCCGGCTACGGCTGTCCGGGAGCGGGCGGAGGGGGTCCGGTTCGAGGCCCGCCCCGGCGATCCCCGCGCCTACTACCACTTCACCCTGAGCACCATTGCCGAACGGCGGGGGGACCTGGAGGCGGCCCTCGGCGAAATCCAGGCGGCCCTCCGCTACGACCCCACCTCGCCGTACCTCCGCCTGAGCCTGGCGGGCCTGCTGATCCGCCGGGGGGCCTTCCCAGACGCCCTTCGGGAGGCGGAGGAGGTCCTCCGGACCGACCCGGAGAACCTCCGGGCCCACCTCCTGCTCGCGAGCGCCTATCTGAGCCTCCGCAACGTGAAGCAGGCCGAGCACCACTTCAAGGAGATCTTGCGCCTGGAGCCGGGCCGGGCCGAGATCTACCAGCAGCTCGGCACCCTGTACGCCGAGAGCAAGAACTTCCCTGAAGCCGTGGCCGCCTACCGGGAGGCGATCCGCCTGGATCCTGCCTCCGCCACGGCCCGCTACAGCCTGGGACGCCTCTACCTCGAGTTGCGCCAGCCGCGGGAGGCGATCTCCCTCCTGCGGGAGGCCTTGGAGATCGAGCCGACCTTCGACCCGGCTGCGGCCGCGTTGGGCTTCGCCCACGAGAGCCTGGGAGAGTGGGAGGAGGCCAAGGAGGTGTATCGAGGCGCACTCCAGGATGATCCCGGCAACCGGGAGTTCCTGGAGCGGTTGGCCCAGGCCGAGGTCCGGAGCGGCAATCTGCCCGGGGCGCTGGAACTGTACCGGCGCCTCCTTGAGGTGCACCCCCGCGACCTGAACATCCGGACGCGCCTGGGGCTCCTCCTCTTCGAGCAGAAGCGCTTCGCCGAGGCGGTGGACGTTTTCCAGCAGGCGCTGCGCCAGGACCCGGGACACTGGGACGCCCGCTTCTACCTGGCCGTCACCTACGAGGAGATGAAGCGGTACGAGGAGGCGCTGGCGGAACTCCGGCACATCCCGGAGTCGGCCCGCAACTACGCCGAGGTCCTCATCCACACCGGCTACGCCCTGGGCCAGCTCGACCGGCTGGAGGAGGCCGCCGGCGCCTTCGCCAAGGCCCTCACTGTGCAGCCCGGGGACCCCCAGGTCCTCTACCTGTTGGGCGTGACCCAGGTGCGCCGGAAAGACTTCCCCCAGGCCATCCTCCACCTGAAGGAGGCGGTGGCCCTGCGCCCGGACAACCCCGGCTACCTCTATCAGCTGGGGGCCGCCTACGAGCGGAACCGGCAGCTGACGGAGGCGGAGGCGGCCTTCCGCCAGACGCTCCGCCTGGACCCGAAGCACGCGGACGCCTACAACTACCTGGGCTACATGTTCGCCGAGGAGGGGGTCAACCTGGACGAGTCGGTCCGGCTGATCCGGCAGGCGCTCACCCTGGAGCCGGAGAACGGCGCGTTCCTGGACTCGCTGGGCTGGGCCTACTACAAGTTGGGCCGCCTGGACGAGGCGCTCGGCGAGTTGCTCAAGGCGGTCCAGCGCGGCGAGAAGGACGACCCGGTCATCCGGGACCACCTGGGCCAGGTCTACTTCGACAAGGGGATGCTCCGGGAGGCCATCGAGGAGTGGGAGCGGGCCATCAGCCTGGATAGTGGCAACGACGCGATCCAGAAGCGTCTGGAGCGGGCCCGCGGCCTCCGCAGCCGCGGCGGCTCATGAGCCGCCGCTTCGCCCCCCTCTCTGCCCTCCTGCTCGTCGCCGCCCTCGCCGCCGCGTGCGCGACGCGCACGCTCCCCGGCATCGAGGGTCCGCCCGCATCGGCCGCCATGCGCAGCGAGCTCCTTTCCGCTCTGGCGGAGCGGGAGGCCTCGGCCTGGTCGCTGCGCGGTACGGCCACGGTCACCGTCAGCGCTCGTGGGCAGCGGCGGCGCTTCCGGGAGGCCTTCGCCATCGAGGCCGGCGGCCGGCTGCGCCTGGAGCAATACGAATGGACCGGCCTGGCCACGATGATCCTGGCCTCCGATGGCGAGGCGGTCGCGGCCCACCTCCCGTTCGCCCGGCAGTTTTTGCGCGGCCGGGCGACCCCGGAGAACCTCGCCCGTCTCACGGGGCTCCCCGTGGCCCCGGGCGTCCTCACCCGGCTTCTCCTGGGGCTCCCGCCGCTCCGGGTGGACCCGGTGCGGGCCACCGTCCTCAGCGCCTCCGGCGCTCCCGGGGGACCGGCCGTGGCGGTCATCAGCGAGAGGGATGGAACCGCCCAGGCCCTCCGGTTTACCCCGGGCACCTTTTTCCTTGAGGAGGGGGAGCTCTCCGAGGGAGGGCAGCCCCTGCTCCGATTCCGCTTCGGACCGGCCGAGCTCCTGGACGGCGTCCGGGTGGCCCGGGGCCTCACCCTCTGGCATCTGCCGGAGGGGGTGGAGGTTGCGGTCGCCTTTGACGCCCTCGAACTCAATGCCCGGCTCGATGCGGGCCTCTTCTCCCTGGCCGTCCCGGCGGACGCCGGGGTGAGGATCGAGGATCTGGACCGACCGGACCGCCCGTAGGCCATGCAGGCCTGGACCGTCTCCGCCCCGGCCAAGATCAACGTGATCCTGGAGGTCCTCGGGCGCCGCGCCGACGGCTACCACGACCTCTGGAGCGTCCTGCTCCTGGTGGATCTCTGCGACGCCGTGACGGTGGCCCCCCGCAGCCGGGGGATTCACCTCACCGTCCGCCCCCCCCT
>JAHFDC010000024.1 GCA_023249205.1 Candidatus Methylomirabilota bacterium | reverse complement strand
CTGATCCTTGTCGCGACCGGGGGCATTCGCTAAGATACCACCTCGTGCAGGAGCATCGCGCTCCGCGGAGACACCCGATGGCCAACATCCGCTCATGAGGCTTCTGCTGCTCGCGGTCGGAATCCTCCTGCTCGTTTCCTGTGCCGGCCCCTCCACAGGGGCGCTGCGGGCGGGCCGCCCGGTCATCGCCCTGCTCAACGTCGGCTCGCGCCTGGTCCCGGCCTGGCACTACGTCGTCCTGGTCGGGTACGCCGACGGCCCGCGCGCCTTCCTGGCCCACGATGGCCGGCACCGGGAGCGGGTCTTCCCCTATGACGACTTTGCGTGGCGCTGGCAGGCCTCGGGTCACTGGGCCCTCGTGGTGGAGCGTCCCCCGGGCGGCCCTCCTGGCGGGTCTCCTCCTGCTTGAGGCCTGCGGGGCCTTCCCCCGCCTGGTCGTCCTCAAGGACCCCCTGAGCCCGGAGGAGCACACGGCGCTCGGAGCCGCCTACGAGGCGCAGGGGAAGGCCGAATTGGCCCGCGCGGAGTACGAGGCGGCCCTGACAGCCGGGGAGTCGGCTGGGCCCCTCCTCGGCCTGGGGAACCTGGCCGTGGCGGAGGGGCGGCCGGATCAGGCCGAGGCGTACTTCCGCCGGGCGCTCCGCCATGAGCCGGAGAGCGCGCTCCTCCGCAACAACCTGGCCTGGGCCCTGCTGATGCAGGGGAAGGGCCCGGAGGAGGCGGAGGTGCTGGCGCGGGAGGCGCTCGCCCGCGAGCCACGCCTTGCCCCGTACGTCCGGGACACACTGGCCCTGCTCGCGAAGCGGCGCGGGGATCTGGCCGGTGCCAGGGCCGAGCTGGATTTGGCGCTCACCGCGGCCCCGGAGGCAGACGCCGCTCTCCGCCGGCAACTGTACGGCCATCTGGCCGCCGTCCTCCGCGAGGCCGGGGAGGTAGACGCGGCGCTGGTTGCGGAGCAAGCTGCCGCCTTGCTGAGTCCGTCCGGGGGTCGCTGACAGCCGGCGGCAGGTGGGTGCCTGAGGAGGTGAGGGTGCTGTGGGGACCAGCCGCTTCGTCGTCTGCCTGACGGAGCCCATTCACGCGGAGGGGGTGGCCGTCCTCACGCGGGCGGCGGCGGTGCGCTATGCCGCGAGCCACGACGAGGCCGGCCTCGCCGAGGCCTTGGCCGAGGCGGACGGCCTCATCCTCCGGATGAAGGGCCGCGTGACGGAGTCCCTGCTGATGCGCTGCCCTCGCCTGAAGGTCATCGCCCGGCACGGCGTGGGGGTGGACAACGTGGACGTGGCCGCGGCGACGCGGCGGCGGATCCCGGTCTGCGTCACGCTCGGCGCCAACACCGACGCGGTAGCGGAGCATGCTTTCCTGCTGATGCTGGCGGTAGCGCGCCGCGTGGTGGCGGTGAACGCTGCCGTCCGGCGAGGCGCCTGGGAGGCCCATCGGGAGACGCTGTACGCGGGGCTTCACGGGCGGACGCTGGGCATCGTGGGGATGGGGCGGGTCGGGACGCGCGTGGCGGAACTGGCGACCGCCTTCGGGATGCGCCGGCTGGGCCACGACCCGGCCCTCTCGCCCGAGGAGATCCGGCGGCGGGGCGCCGAACCGGTGGGCCTCACCGCCCTCCTTCAGGCGGCGGACGTGGTGACGTTGCACGCGCCCCTGACGCGGGAGACCCGTCACCTCGTCAATCGGGAGACTCTCGCCCTGATGAAACCGGGAGCGATCCTGGTGAACACCTCCCGCGGCGGGCTCATTGACGATGGGGCGCTGGCCGAGGCGCTCCGGGCCGGGCGGCTCGCCGGGGCAGGGATTGACGTGACGGAGCCGGAACCTCCCACCCCCGACAACCCCCTGCTCCCGCTCGAGCAGGTCCTCATCACTCCGCACGTCGCCGCCCACACGGAGGACAGCATGCGCCGGATGGCCATCACGGCTGCCGAGCAGGTCCTGATGGCCTTGGAGGGACGGCGCCCCACCATGGCCATCAATCCTGACATTTGGGAGACCTGAGGAGCCCGCCCCTCCCCGGCCACGCAATCCGCCGCCTTCTCGTACCCTTTCCGGAGAACTCACGCCGCGGCGTGGAAATGGTCATCATTAGTAGGGGGGTTTCATCCCCACCTGCTCACAGTTTATCCACAGAAAGGCTGTTCACACGTGACGCCGGCAGCTACGGCCCCTGGTCCAATCATCAATCTGTCAGATCATGGAGTATAAGTAGCTGAAAATACGATATCACGTAGGCGTTGGGGAATGGTCGAGGGTACAGCAACGCCCCGAAAGCCACCCTGGGGACCGCCGTGCCTTACCCTGTCCTAGGACGAATGAGCAGCGTTATCCACACTTTTTTCGTAAGAGAAAAAAGGCCTCCTCCCAGCCCCAGAGCCCCAGGTGGAGCAGGCGGTTAAAGACCAAGCCCCGGCATGGCGCCGGGGCTCTGGGGAAAAGTCGGGTGTCTCTAGTCGCCGAACAGGTTCACTTGGTCGAACCAGCACTCCCCGGGGGTCACCCCGAAGAGCCACGGCATGATGCAGACGCCGAGGGTCAGCGGCTTGACCAGGGCGACGTCAAAAACGACCCCCACCGGGTGCAGCATGTAGCCGACCCACCGGGGAGGGTAATCGTTGTACGGTGTCTCGTCCACCTGCTGCTGTGCGAGGACCGGGGCGGCGAGGAAGAGTCCTGCCAGCAATGCCGCCATGAGGACTGCCACTGCTTTTCTCACTGGTGCCCTCCTTTCCGTGGGGGCGGGTTTCCCTGGACATTCTGTCCGCGTGTCCTTGGCGGACAGGTGCAAGATTTGGACCGGACTCTCTTCGTGGTCGCAAGGATTATGCGGGTTCTGGGGACGGGTTGCAAGGGGGTCTTTCCACGCCTTGGCAGGCCGACCCGGGCGGGCTAGAATCCTTCAAAAAGCCGCGATGCGTTTTCCGAAGCCCCTCCGTGATCCCCTCGCCCACCTCGTCGTCTCGGCGGTGACCGACCCGGCCGGTGCGGCCCCCCTCTGGGCTTTCCGCCACTTCTGCCGTCTCGCCTGCCGCTCCCCGGACGGGAGAGTCCCGCTTCGTGCCCTTGATGTCCCGGCCCCTCCCTGGCTGGCTCGCTCCCCGGCGAACGAGGCGCTCCAGGAGATTCCCCTCGTGGCCTCCGCCTCCGATGGCCGGCTGGCCCTGACGCCCCGATTCGCCCCGTACCTTCACGCCGTCGCAGAGCAGGTGGAGGCCTACTGGGCGGCGACGGAGGCCTTTGCCCGGAAGGGAGGGCCCCGCAAGGAGGGGTTGGCGCGCGCCCTGGAGTGCGGGGCGGTCCTCTATAATGCCCGCCTGTACTTCGAGACCCACGAACTGCTGGAACCGATCTGGATGGAGCAGCCGCGGGGCCGCGACCGGATGGTCCTGCAGGGGATCATCCAGGCAGCCGTGGGTCTCTACCACTTCCAGCATGAAAACTGGCGGGGGGGCATCCGGGTCCTGGGGTATGGGCTCAGCAAGGCCGAGGCCGGCCGGCCCGTCTTCTACGGCCTGGCCATGGACAGCCTCCTGGACGGGCTCGCCGCCTGCCGGGAGGCGGCCAGGGCGGTGCTGGCGGGGGACCGCGCGGCCTTCCCCTGGCAGATCGTTCCCCCGATGCGGCTTGCGTAAAGGGGAGGCGCCGTGATCCTTCTCACGGACGTGCACAAGATCTACCGGGCAGGAAAAGTGGAGGTGCCGGCCCTGGCGGGGCTGAGCCTCACGGTGGAGCGCGGGGAGTTTGTGGCGGTGGTCGGCCCGAGCGGCTGCGGCAAGAGCACGCTGCTCAACCTGGTCGCCGGCCTGGACCGGCCGACCCGCGGGACCATCCTGGTGGACGGCGTGGACCTCACCCGTGCTCCCGAGGCGGCCCTCAGTCGCCTCCGCCGCGAGCGGGTCGGGATGATCTTTCAGTTCTACAACCTGCTCCCTCACCTGACGGCGCGGGAGAACGTGGCCCTGCCCCTCTTGCTCAACGGAACTCCCACCCTCCAGATCGCCGGCCGCGTCGAGGCCGAGCTGGAGGCGGTTGCGCTCCTCGGCCGCGGCGACCACTTCCCCCATCAACTCTCGGGCGGGGAGATGCAGCGGCTGGCCATCGCCCGGGCCCTGGCGCCGCGCCCGGCCCTCCTGCTGGCCGACGAGCCGACCGGGAACCTGGACAGTGAGCGGGGCGGGGCGATTCTCGATCTCATCCGCCGCTTGAACCGGACCAGGGCCTTCACGGTCTTGATGGCGACCCACAGCCCCGAGGCCGCCGCCGTGGCTGACCGGGTCATCCGTCTCCGCGACGGGCGCCTGGAGATCCCGTGATGGGGCGGCTGGCGCGCCTGGCGACCCTTCTCCTCCTCCGCCCGCTCCGCACCGAGGCCTTCCGCGTCGCGGTGAGCGTCGTCGGCGTTGCCCTTGGCGTCGCGGTCCCGGTGGCCATCCGGTTGGCGAATGAGAGCGTTCTCTCGGCCTTCGCCAGGGGGGTGGACGCCGTGGCCGGCCGGGCGGCGCTGACGATCCACGCGCGAGACCTGGGGGTCCCTGAGGAGATCTTCCCCCTCGTGCGGGCCGACGCGGCCGTGGCCCACGCCTCCCCGCTCATCCAGGTGCTGGCCCCGGTGGATGGGATGCCCGGCGAGGCGCTCCTGGTCCTGGGCGTGGACGTCCTTTCGGAGCAGGCCTTTCGCGAGTACCATCTGGCCGATCGGCCGGCCGGTGCCGATCCTCTCACCCTGCTCGCTGAGCCGGAGGCGATCCTGTTGGCCCGCCGGTTCGCCGAGGCGAAGGGGCTCGCGGTGGGGGGGCGCATCACCCTCCTCACGCCGGCCGGCCGGCGCGCCTTCCGGATCCGGGGGCTGCTCGAGGCCGAGGGACCGGCCGTCGCCCTGGACGGGCGCCTGGCCCTCCTGGACATCGCCGCGGCCCAGGTGGAGTTCCAGAAGTTGGGACGCCTGGACCGGGTGGACCTGGTCCTGAAGCCGGGGACGGATGCCGCCGCTGTGGCCGCTCGGCTCCGGGCGACGCTCCCCGGCGCCCTCACGGTGGAGCGGCCCGCCGCGCGGGTAAGCCAGGCCGAGCAGATGCTCGCCTCCTTCCGGCTGAACCTGACCGTGCTCAGCCTCATCGCCCTCCTCACCGGGGGCTTCCTCGTGTACAACACGATGGAGATCGCTGTCCTGCGCCGGCGCCGGAGCCTGGGTGTCCTGCGCGCGCTGGGCCTCAGCCGTCGGGGTGTGGCGGCCCTCATCGCCGGGGAGGCCGCGCTCCTGGGGGTGGCGGGGGGCCTCCTCGGGGCCCTCGCCGGGGGCGCTCTCTCCCGGGCCGCCGTGACCGCCATGGCCCGGACGGTCTCCCAACTGTACGCTTACGTGCGGCCCGAGCCGCCGGCCCTCACGGCTGACACGCTCCTCCTGGGAATCGTGGCCGGGCTCGGCGCGGCGCTCCTGGCAGCGGCGGGGCCGGCTCGCCTGGCGGCCGGCGTAAGCCCGCGGGAGGCTCTTGCGCCCGCAGCGCTCCTGCGCCTCCCCCGAGTCGCCGCCGCGTCCGCGGCCGGGATCATGCTTCTCGGGGCGGCGGCCCTCCTAGCCCGTCCCGGCCCCATCGGGACTCCCCCCGTGGGGGGCTACCTGGCCGCCCTGGCCGCCATGCTGGGGGGAGCGTTCCTCTCGCCGGCCCTGCTCGCGGCCCTCGCCGCCTCCGGCCGCCCCCTGCTCCACATCCTCCCGGTCCCCGCCGCTCTCGCCCTCCTCTCGCTCCGACGCGCCGTGCGCCGGAACGCGGTCGCCGCCTCCGCGATGATGGTCGGGCTGGCGATGCTGGTCAGCGTCTCGACCATGATCCGGTCCTTCCGGGCGACCGTGGAGGCCTGGATCGGGCAGAGCGTCCGGGCCGACTTCGTCCTGAGTCCCGCGGGCCGGTACGTGAAGGGAAGCGACGCGCGTCTGCCCGCAGACATCCTCCCGGCCCTCGCGGCCGTGGAGGGGGTGGAGGCCCTGGACCCGTTCCGGGGCATCCGGGTGGAGGACGGGCGGGGCGGCGGGTTCCTCCTGGCCTCGGGGGACTTTGCCGTCCATGCCCGCTACGGCCGCATCCTCATGGTGGGCGGGGACGGCCCCGCGGTCCTGCGGGCAGCGCGGGAGGCGGGCGCGGTGGTCGTCTCCGAGACCTTCGCCCTGCGCTACGGGGTCCGGGCAGGGGACCGGGTGAGCCTCCCCACGCCCCGCGGCCCGATCCGGCTTCCGGTCGGCGGCATCTTCTACGACTACACGACCGAGGGGGGGCTCGTCGTGATGGACCGCTCCCTCTTCACGCGGCTGCTCGGGGACCCGTTCCTGAGTTCGGTGGCGATCTATCTCTCGCCGGGTGCCGATCCGGAGGGAGTCCGCCGCCGGATTCTCACCGCCGTGCCGGGGCGCGAGGATCTCCTGCTGCTGGCCAACCGGGCGCTGAAGGCCCGGGTCCTCGAGATCTTCGACCAGACCTTCGCCATTACCTATGCCTTGGAGTTCATCGCCCTGGTGGTGGCGGCGCTCGGCGTGCTGAACGCGCAGATGGCGGCGGTCCTGGAGCGGCAGCGGGAGATCGGGATCCTGCGGGCGGTGGGCTTCGGCCGGCGGCAGGTCCTCGGCATGGTCCTGACCGAGGCAGGGCTGCTCGGTGTCGCGGCCAACCTCCTCGGGGTCGCGGTGGGCCTCGCCCTCTCGGCCATTCTCATCCATGTGATCAACTTCCAGTCCTTCGGCTGGACGATCCAGTTCCACTTCCCCACCCGGGAAATCCTCCTGGTGACGGCCCTCGCCCTCGGGACGGCCCTGGCAGCCGGCGCTATCCCAGCCTCCGTGGCGGCCGCGCTTCCCCCGGTCGAGGCGATTCGCTACGAGTAGGTCGCTTGACAGGCCTCCGCCCCGCGGGTAGGCTCGGGCGCGATTGCCGGCTGAAGGGCGTGGAGTGTCGGCCCCGCTCGCGAGAGGAGACTTGCCGGTTGGAGGATCAGCCCCATATCTTCCTGGCCGAGATCCACTTCCTGCGCGACCTGGTCGCGCGGATCTCCCAGCGCTACC
This sequence comes from Candidatus Methylomirabilota bacterium, assembly GCA_023249205.1. GTDB lineage: Bacteria > Methylomirabilota > Methylomirabilia > Methylomirabilales > JACPAU01 > JACPAU01. The sequence continues at coordinate 1,016 of JAHFDC010000024.1, read as the reverse complement.
CGCTCCCAGGCTCCATCACCGTGGACCTCCTCCGCAGCATTGAATATGAGGGCGCGCCCTACCGCCTCACCCTGGCGTTGGGGGCGGGGAAGGACCCCTTCGGATCCCTGACCCTGACGGAGAGTCTGCTGACCCGCTGCCGAAGCGATCTGGATCTCCAGCGCGAACTCACCTCGCGCATCATGTCGGCCATCGAGCTCGGCCTGCTGATCGCGCCGCGGGCCGAGGCGGTCCCGGGTCCGGCCTTTCGGGCCCGCGATCCCCGTTTCCCTCTCGCCGTGCCCGTCCGGATCACGGTGCAGGAGGCGGCCGGTCTCCCGGCGCCGCGCCGCCTCGAGGGGGTGACGGCGAACGTGAGCGAGGGGGGCGTGGCCGTGGACCTGCCGGAGCGCCTGGAGCCCTGGACCCCCGTTTTGCTCCGGGTGGAGGCGGGGGGAGAGACCGTGAGTCTGGAAGCCCTGGTCGTCTGGGCCGCCGAGCAGCCGCCCGCCGGCCCGGTCCGGCACGGCTGCGTCATCGTGGCGATGGATGCCACCCAGCGGGAGGTCTGGCGGCGCCTCCTGAAGACCTTCGGGTACCAGCGCCTCTACAAGCGCGGCCGTCCCCGCTTTCCACTGGCCACCCCCGTCCGGTGCAGCGTGGAGGCGGTCCCGCCTGCCCTCGAGGGGGAGGCGGAGAACGTGAGCGAGGGGGGGCTTCTGGTCCAGCTCCCGCTCGCCCTCGCGGTGGGGACGCCGGTCCAGGCCGCCCTTCGGCTCGACGACACCGTGGCGGAGCGTCCCGCCCGGGTCATCTGGGTGCTCGGGGCAACGGCCGGGGACGGCCGGCGCATCTACCGTCACGGGATGGAGTTCACGGGGGACCCGCTCCCCCGAGACGTGGTGCTCCAGATCTACCGGCTGGCCAAGGGGGCGAGGGGCGAGCGGGCGGGGGGTGCATGAGCCTGCAGGTCCCCGCGGTGAGCCATCCGGGCCATTTCCCGCCACGGCCCTCGCGTCGCACTTCCTGAAGGTCAT
>JAHFDC010000023.1:5409-8082 GCA_023249205.1 Candidatus Methylomirabilota bacterium | reverse complement strand
CCTTGCCACTGCGATTCTTCGGTGTGTATTAGCCGCCCTGGAGCGTGCGCCTTGCGCCTTTTCATCGCGATCCCTTTGAGCGATCCGCTCCACGAGGCGCTCGACGCGCTCCAGGCAGACCTCCGGGCAGCCTCCGGGCCGGTCTCCTGGGTGAAACCGGGGAACATCCACCTCACCTTGAAATTCCTGGGGGAGGTCTCCCCGACCCGGGAGGGGGCCGTCCGGGAGGCGATGGTGGAGGGCGTGGCCGGGGTCTCCCCCTTCACCCTGCGCGCCGGCGGTTCCGGGGTCTTCCCGGGGGAGCGGAATCCCAGGGTCCTCTGGGTGGGCCTACGGGCCGGCGGTCCCGAGGCGGCGGCCCTGGCCGCCCGCGTCGAGGCTGCCTGCGCCGCGCGGGGCTTCCCGGGGGAGGACCGGCCCTTGCGGGCGCACCTGACCCTGGGTCGGGTCCGCGCCCGGACGGGGCTCGAGGCGACGATGCGGCGGCTTCAGGCGCACGCCGGGGAGGACCTTGGAGAGATGACCGTGGAGCGGATCGTCCTCTTCGAAAGCAGGCTGCACCCGGCGGGAGCCATCCACACCCACCGGCACGAGGTTTCCCTCCCCGGGGGCGTTCCGTGAGACACCCCGCCACCCTCCGCGAGGACGGGACTGCCATCTTCCGGGCCGCGCTCGAGGCGGTGGACCCCGCCGCCGCCATCCGCCGGCACCTGAAGCGGGAGGGGGACCGGCTCCGGGTAGGCGACCGCTCCTACGACCTCGCCCGCCTCAGGCGCGTCCTGGTGGTGGGAGCCGGGAAGGCGGGGGCCCCCATGGCCGCCGCCGTCGAGGAGGTCCTCGGGGACCGGATCACCACCGGGGTCGTTGCGGTGAAGGTCGGCCACGGCGGTCCGACTCGAGTGGTGCGGGTCCGGGAGGCCGCCCACCCGGTTCCGGATGCGGCCGGTCTCGCCGCCGCGACAGAAGTCCTCGATCTGGTCCGGGGGGCGACCGCCGACGACCTGGTCATCGCCCTCATCTCCGGGGGCGGCTCGGCCCTCCTCCCGCTGCCGGTCCCGGGGATCACCCTGGAAGAAAAGCAGCAGGTCACGAAGCAGCTCCTCGCGTCCGGGGCCACGATCCAGGAGGTCAACGCGGTCCGCAAGCACATCTCGGCCGTCAAGGGGGGGCAGCTCGCCCGGGCCGCCGCCCCGGCCCGGGTCCTCACGCTGGTCCTCTCCGACATCATCGGCGACCCCCTGGACGCCATCGCCTCGGGCCCGACGGCCCCGGACCGGACGACCTTCTCCCAGGCGTTGGCGATCCTCGAGCGCTACGGCATCCGGGAATCGGTGCCGCCGGCCGTCCGGGGTTACCTGGAGGCCGGAGCGGCTGGTCGCGTCCCCGAGACCCCGAAGCCCGGGGAGCCCCTCTTCGGCCGCGTCCAGCACCACATTGTTGCCAACAACTCCCAGGCGCTGGAGACCGCTGCGGCTGCTGCAACCGACAGGGGCTACCGGACGCTCATCCTGGCCTCCGGCATCCACGGGGAGGCCCGGGAGGTGGCTAAGGTCCTGGCCGCTCTGCTCCTGGAGGTCCGGGCCACCGGCCACCCCATCGAGCCCCCCTGCTGCCTGGTGGCCGGGGGGGAGACGACCGTCATCGTCCGCGGGCAGGGGAAGGGGGGACGGAACCAGGAGATGGCCCTCGCGGCGGCCCTGCACCTCGACGGGACCGAGGGCGTCCTGTTCTTCTCGGCCGGGACGGACGGCACCGATGGTCCAACGGACGCCGCCGGGGCCTTCTCCGATGGCCAGACCGTCTCGCGCGGCCGCGCGGTCGGCCTGGAGGCCGCCCGCCACCTGGCCGAGAACGACGCCTACCCCTTCTTCCGCGCCCTGAGCGACCTCATCGTCACCGGGCCGACCCGGACCAACGTCATGGATGTCCACCTGCTCCTCGCCGGACCCCGCGAGCCGCGCCCCGCCTAGGCTGAATGCAATTGACATCGCTGCCATCGTGCAATACGCTTGACGGTCGCGTGTAGAGGGGGCGGCTCATGTTCGACCGGCTCACCGACCGTCTGGCGGCTGTCTTCCGGCGCCTCAGGGGGCACGGGACCCTCACCGAGGAGAACATCGCCGAGGCCCTCCGGGAGGTGCGGCTGGCCCTCCTCGAGGCGGACGTTCACTTCAAGGTGGTCAAGGAGTTCCTCGAGCGGGTCCGGAGCCGGGCCGTCGGGCAGGATGTGCTCAGGAGCCTGACCCCTGGCCAACAGGTCGTGAAGGTCGTCCACGAGGAACTCACGGCTCTCATGGGGGGCGGGCGCGCTCCCCTGAGCCTCACGGGAAGCCCCCCGGTTGCCGTCCTCCTCGTCGGGCTGCAGGGATCGGGCAAGACGACCACGGCGGGGAAATTGGCCCGGCTGCTCCTCCGGGAAGGGCGCCGTCCCCTCCTGGTCGCGGCGGACCTCAAGCGCCCTGCGGCGCTGGAGCAACTCCGGACGGTGGGTGCCGCGGTCGGGGTCCCGGTCGCCGCGGACGCCGGGGCCGCCTCCGCCCTGGCCGCCACGACCGCTGCCGCCGCCCGCGCCGCGTCCGCGGGGCAGGACGTCCTGCTGGTGGACACGGCGGGCCGCCTGCACATTGACGAGCCGCTCATGGCCGAGCTTGCCGCCCTGAAGGCTGCGCTGCG
>JAHFDC010000023.1:0-5399 GCA_023249205.1 Candidatus Methylomirabilota bacterium | reverse complement strand
ACCGGGCGGTGGGCCTGACGGGGGTGATTCTCACGAAACTGGACGGGGACGCCCGCGGCGGGGCGGCACTCTCCATCCGGGCCGTCACCGGTGCGCCGATCAAGTTCGTCGGCGTGGGGGAGAAGCCGGAGGCCCTGGAGCCGTTCCACCCGGACCGAATCGCCTCGCGCATCCTCGGCATGGGGGACATTCTCTCCCTCGTGGAGCGGGCCGAGGCGTCCGTGCAGAAGGCGGAAGCCGCCGCCCTGGCCGCCAAGCTCCGCCGCGAGCGCTTCACGCTGGAGGACTTCCGGACGCAACTGGGGCAGGTCAAAGCCATGGGCCCGCTGTCGGAGGTCCTGGGGATGCTCCCGGGCCTTGGCCAGGTCCTCGCGAAGGCGGGTGGGGATGGGGAGGAGCGGGCCCTGCGGCGGATGGAGGCGATCCTGAACTCCATGACCCCGCGGGAGCGGGAGGACCCGGCCCTCCTGAACGGGAGCCGGCGGCGCCGGATCGCGGCCGGCTCCGGGACGAGCGTGGCGGAGGTGAACCGGCTGCTCCGCCAGTTCGTCCAGACCCAGAAGGTGATGCGGCAGCTCATGAAACAGGGGGGGCGCATCAAGGGGCTCCCCCTCCCCCCGGTCTGAGGCTTCCCCGGGCCGCCCGGCCGGGGGTGGGCCCGAACCTCGGAGGAGACGGATGGCTGTTCGGATGCGGTTGATGCGTATAGGGGCCAAGAAACGCCCCTTCTACCGGGTGGTGGTAGCGGATTCCCGCATGCCGCGGGATGGCCGCTTCCTGGAATCCCTGGGGACCTGGGACCCCCAGGGGAAAAGCGGGAAGGGCGCGGCCCTGGCATTGGACGCGGAAAAGGCGCTGGCCTGGCTGAAGAAGGGTGCCCGGCCCACGGACACGGTCCGGGAACTCCTCTCCACCGCCGGAGTGCTGAAGAGATTCGCCGAGCGGGGAACCGGGAAGGCAACCGCTTGAGGGCGATGGCGACGGCTCGGGGTATCCGGGGATCGGGGGGGCTCGGCGGCAGCCCGGGACGGACCGGCAGACCATCGCCCGGTGCAGGAGGCGCCCGTGTTGAAGGAGCTGGTCGAGTACCTCGCCAGGGCGCTGGTGGACAACCCCACTGAGGTGAGCGTCGAGGCCGTGGAGGACGAGAAGACGACCACGCTCAGACTGAAGGTGGCGCCGACCGATCTCGGGCGGGTCATCGGGAAGCAGGGTCGGACGGCGCGGGCGATGCGGATCGTGCTCCACGCCGCCGCGGCCAAGTCGCGCCGGCGCGCCATCCTGGAGATCCTGGAATAGGCGGGGGGCAGGGGCCGCCCCTCCTGCTGGTGGGGTGGGTACTCCGGACCCAGGGCCTCGGGGGGGCCGTCATTCTCCGGTTGGAAACGGACGTGGCGGCCTGCCTCGCCGCGGGCCGGACCCTGTACGTGGGGCGAGAGGGTCCGGCGGCGCGACCGCTTCGGGTAGAGGGCTCCCGCGTGGAGGGGCTCCGCGCGACGGTGCAGTTCGAGGGGATCCGGACCCGGGAGGAGGCCGCGGCGCTGGTCGGGGCTGCGGTCACGGTCACCCGGAGTGATGCCCCTCCGCTGCCGGATGGAACCTTCTACCAGGCCGACCTGGTGGGCCTCCGGGTAGAGACGGAAGCGGGGGAGGCGCTGGGCGAGGTGGCGGGGGTCATGCCGACGGGGGGGGTGGACGTCCTCGTCGTCCGGCGCGGCGGCCGGGAGTGGCTGCTGCCCGCTGCCCGCGCCTTCGTGGTGGCGGTGGACCTGCCAGGCAGCCGGCTGGTGGTCCGCGTCCCGGAGGGGCTCGCCGACGCCGAAGCGGTATGACATCGTGACGCTCTTCCCGGGGATCTTCCGGGGTCCCCTGGAGGAGAGCATCCTGCGCCGGGCCCAGGAGAAGGGGCTCGTCCAGATCCGGGTCCACGACCTCAGGTCCTGGACGCACGACAAGCACCGGGTGGTGGATGAGCCCCCCTACGGGGGCGGCGCCGGGATGGTCCTGAAGCCGGAGCCGGTCTTCGAGGCGGTGGAGGCGCTAAAGGCGGGGCCGCAAAGCCGGGTCCTGCTCCTCACCCCCCAGGGGGTGCCGTTCACCCATTCGCTGGCGGCGGCGTTCTCCGCGGAGCACCACCTGGTCCTGCTGTGCGGCCGGTACGAGGGGTTCGACGACCGGATCCGGAGCCTGGTGGACCTGGAGGTCTCAATCGGGGACTACATCCTGACGGGAGGGGAGCTGCCGGCCCTGGTGGTGCTCGACGCGGTGATCCGCCTGGTGCCGGGGGTCCTGGGGGACGCGGCCTCGGCGGCGCAGGAGTCCTTTGCGGGGGGGCTGCTGGACTTCCCCCAGTTCACCCGGCCGCCCGAGTACCGCGGCCTGGCCGTTCCCGAGGTCCTCCTCTCGGGCAACCACGAGGCGATCCGGCGCTGGCGGCGGAAAGAGGCGCTCCGCCGGACCCTCACCCGCCGTCCGGAACTGCTCACGGCGGCGGTCCTGAGCGAGGAGGACCGGGCCCTGCTGAAGGAGGTCGCGCAGGAGGTGGAGGCGGAGGCCGGCGGCGAGGCGCCGCTGCGCCTCCGGCGCGGATCCCCCCGCTAGTGTGTTTCTCGGGCGCAGGAGCATAACCCGAGGAGGTGTGCCGATGGATCTGGACAAACTGGTGGCGGAGGTGGAGCGTCCGGCCCTCCGCCCGGACCTGCCGGAGTTCGGGCCCGGGGACTCGGTGCGGGTCCACGTGAAGGTCCGCGAGGGGGACAAGGAGCGGCTGCAGGTGTTCGAGGGGATCGTGCTCCGGCGCCGCGCGGGGGGGCTGCGCGCCACCTTCACGGTCCGCAAGGTGACCTACGGGGTCGGCGTGGAGCGGACCTTCCCCCTCCACTCCCCCATGCTGGAGAAGATCGAGGTGATCCGGCGCGGTCACGTCCGGCGCGCAAAACTGTACTACCTCCGGGGCTTGAAGGGGAAGGCGGCGCGGATCCGAGAGCGGAAGCGCTGAATCCGCGCGGCGACGGGACGGCAGATGGCAGGGTTGCGGGCGGGTTTCAAGGGCATCTTCATCACCGGCCTCCTGGTCTCCGTCCCGGTCGTCCTCACCGCCTTCTCCCTCTGGTGGTTCTTCGACGCGGTGGACGGGCTGCTCGCCCCGGTCTTCACCAACCTGCTGGGCTACCGGGTCCCGGGGCTGGGCTTCCTCGCCAGCATCATTCTGATCTTCCTGGTGGGGGCGGTGGCCAGAAACGTGGTGGGCCGGCGCCTCTTCTCCTGGACCGAAGCGCTCTTCCTCCGGATCCCGATCGCCAAGACCGTTTACGCCGCCTTGAAGTCGCTGATGGACGCGCTCAACCCTGAGAAGGGGGGCGCCTTCAAGCGCTTCGTGATCGTGGAGTACCCCCGGCCGGGGACCTACGCCTTCGGCTTCCTCACGGACCAGAGCACGGTGGAGACTGCGCCGGGCGAGGAGGCGGACCTGGTGGCGGTGTTCGTCCCCACCAACCACCTCTACCTGGGGGAGACGGTCCTCCTCCCCCGGCGCGACGTGATCTTTCCCGATCTGACCGTGGAGGAGGGAATCCGGATCGTCCTCTCGGGCGGGAGCGTCCTCCCCTCCCGGATCCGGCTGAAGGATTATGCCCGGACGCCCGCCGCCCGCTGACGGGTCCGGCCCCTGGACGCGGCTGCGGGCGGCCCTGCGGCGGACCGGGGTGCGCACCATCGCCGGGGTGGACGAGGCCGGCCGCGGCGCGCTCGCCGGCCCCGTGGTCGCCGCCGCGGTCCTCATCGCGCTGGACCGGAACCTGACGGCCGCCGCCGACTCCAAGGTGCTGAGCGCGGCGGCGCGCTGGAGCGCGCTGGCGGCGATCGAAGCGGAGGCGGCCGGGATCGGGCTGGGCGTGGTCGAGCCCGAGGAGATTGATGCCTGCAATATCCTCCAGGCCACGTTCCGGGCGATGGCGCTCGCGGTGAGGGCGCTCCCCTGTCCCCCGGACGTGGTCCTCGTGGACGGTGCGCTCGCCCCCCCGCTGCCCCTCCCCTCCCGGCCCATCGTCCGCGGGGACGCCCTCATCCCGGTCATCGGCGCCGCCTCCATCGTGGCGAAGGTGCACCGGGACAGGGTGATGGCAGCGCTGGATGCGGTCCATCCGGCGTACGGGTTCGCCCGGCACAAGGGGTACGGGACGGCGGCCCACCGGGCGGCGGTGGCGGCCTTCGGCGTCTGTCTCGTTCACCGCCGGACCTTCGCCGGGATCCGCGAGCACCTGCCGGGAGGTCAGGGGCGGCTTCCCCTGGGCGGGTAGGAGATGGCGCACCGGCAGGTGACAGGAGCGGCCGGGGAGGCAGCCGCCCGGGCCTTCCTGGAGGGGCGGGGGCTCACGGTGCTGGCCACCAGGTTCCGGGCGCTCCGGGGCGAGATTGACCTCGTGGCGCGGGAGGGGCCGGTCGTGGTCTTCGTGGAGGTGAAGACTCGCCGGACCGCCACGTTCGGCCCGCCGGAAGGGGCGGTCCGGGTAGCCAAGCAACGGCAGATCGCCCGGGTGGCAGAGGCGTTCCTGAGCACCTCCGGCCTCCGCGGAGCGCCATGCCGCTTCGATGTGGTCGCAGTGGATCTGACGGCGGGCCCCGCGCGCATTACCTGGATTCGGGATGCCTTTCCCGCCGAGGGCCTCCCCCTATCGTGAGCGCGACCCGGAGGAGACGATGGCGACACCCCTGGATGGCCTGTCCCTCTTCCAGAATCTGACGCCGGCGGAGCGGGGCGTGCTGGCCGAGATCGGCGAGCGCCGCGAGGTCCCGGCGGGGACCGTCCTCTTCCAGGAAGGCGCGCCCGGGGATGCCCTCTACGTCATCATGAGCGGGGAAGTTCGCGTCATCCGGGTCGTCCCGGGGACCGGGGAGGAGGTCCTGGCCCTTCTGTCGCCGGGGAGCACCTGCGGCGAGATGGCGCTCATCGATGAATACCCCCGCTCCGCCACCGCGGTGACGGACGGGCCCGCCACCCTCCTGGTCATCAGCAAGGCCGCCTTCGCCACCCTCCTGCGCGAGCGCCCCGCGATGGCCGCCAAGATCCTCCGGGCCCTCTGCCGATCCCTGAGCGACCGCCTCCGGGAGACCAACGACAAGATCGGCAGCCTTTTCAAGATGGCCCGACACTTCTAGGCGCGCGGGGGCGGGCCCGGGCTCGCGGAACGCCACCCCACCGAGGAGGATCGGGATGGAGGCGGAGAAGGTCATCGCCTATTCCTGCTCCGGCTGCGCCAGCCGGGGCCTAAACCCCACCAAGACGAAGAAGGGGAACTACCTCTGCCCAGAGTGCGGGAACCAGGTCGAGGGGAGCGAAAAGCGCGTCGTCCCGAAGAAGAAGGACAAGTGAGGAGCCGAAGGGGAGGCGGCACGGGGAC
>JAHFDC010000161.1 GCA_023249205.1 Candidatus Methylomirabilota bacterium | reverse complement strand
CTGTACCGAGTGCGGCCGCTGCCAAGACGCCTGTCCCGCGTGGGCGACAGGCAAGCCGCTCACCCCGAAGGGCGTGATCGTGGATCTGCGGGACCACCTCCTGCGCCAAATGAAGAACGGGGACGGCCGGGCCATGGTGGGGGAGGTCATCGCCGAGGACGTCCTCTGGGCCTGTACGACGTGCGGCGCCTGCCACACGGAGTGTCCCGTCAACATCGAGCCGATCCCCAAGATCGTGGAGATGCGCCGGCACCTGGTGATGGAGCAGGCGCAATTCCCCCAGACCATGCAGGAAGCGCTGAAGGGCCTCGAGACGCGCGGGCACCCCTACCGGGGCGCCCGGGCCTCCAGGACGGACTGGGCTGCCGGCCTCGGCGTGAAGACCCTGGCGGAGGAGCCGAAGCCGGATGTCCTCTACTGGGTCGGCTGCGCCGCCGCCTTCGACGAGCGGAACCAGAAGGTTGCCCGGGCCTTCGCCCGCATCTTGCAGGCGGCAGGAATCCGGTTCGCGATCCTCGGGGCCGAGGAGCAGTGCACCGGCGACCCGGCCCGCCGGATCGGCAACGAGTACCTGTTCCAGACGCTGGCGGAGCGGAACATTTCTACGCTCAACCGTTACATGATAAAGCGTATCATAACTGCTTGTCCTCATTGCTTTAACACGCTCAAGAACGAGTACGAGGCATTTGGGGGAAACTTCGAAGTCCAGCATCACAGTGAGTTCATCCAGGGCCTGATCCGGGACGGGCGGATCAGGCCGGCGGCGGGGCAAGGTGCTGCGCCCCTCACTACCTTCCACGATCCCTGCTACCTTGGCCGCCACAACGGCATCTACGAGGCCCCGCGGGCGGCGCTCGCCTCCGTGGGCGGGCGCCCCGTGGAGATGCCCCGCTCCGGGCCGAAGTCCTTCTGCTGCGGGGCCGGCGGCGGCCGGATATTGGTGGAGGAGACCATCGGGAAGCGGATCAACATCGAGCGGACCGAGGAGGCGCTGGCAACCGGGGCCGGCGTGGTGGCGACCGGGTGCCCCTTCTGCCTCACGATGATGACGGACGGGATCGCCGTGAAGGATGCGGCGGGGCGGGCACAGGCGAAGGACCTGGCCGAGATCGTGGCGGCCGCCCTGCCGGGGGCCTGACGTGGATTTCACCCTGACCGAAGCCGAGCGGCTCATCCGGGAGACGGCCCGGGAGTTCGCCCAGAAGGAGCTCAAACCGGTGGCGGGGGAGCTCGACCGGCAGCACCAGTTCCCCGAAAAGCCGCTGAGGCGGCTGGCCGAACTCGGGATGATGGGGATGACGGTCCCCGAAACGGACGGAGGACCGGGGGCGAGCGCCGTCGCCCATTCCCTGGTCCTGATGGAGGTGAGCCGGGCCTGCGCCTCGACTGGCGTTATCCTCTCGGTCCACAACAGCCTGGCCTGTGGGTGCCTGGTCCGGTTCGGGACGCCGGCGCAGAAGCAAAAGCACCTTCCGGGTCTTATCCGGGGGACGATTCTTGGCGCTTTTGCCCTCACGGAGCCGGAGTCCGGCAGCGACGCCGCGGCCCTCAGGACGGTGGCGGTCCGGCGGGGCGACCGCTACCTCCTGACCGGGACCAAGGCGTTCGTCACCTCGGGCCGTCGGGCCGGGCTCATCCTCACCTTCGCTACGACGGCGCCGGACCGGGGGCGGGAAGGGATCACAGCGTTTCTGCTGGAGCCGGGCTTCCCCGGCTTTGCCGTCGGGCGGGTCGAGGAGAAAATGGGGCTGAACGCCTCGGAGACGGTGCAACTGCACCTGGAGGGGTGCGAGGTGCCGGCGGACAACCGCCTCGGAGCCGAGGGCGAGGGATTCGAGATCGCCCTGAAACTGCTGGAGGGAGGACGGGCCGGGATCGCGGCGCAGGCCGTGGGGATCGCTCAGGCCTGCCTGGAGGAGGCGGTGGCCTACGCGAAGGAGCGGCGCCAGTTCGGCCAGCCCATCGCCGCCTTCCAGGCGATCCAGCACCAGATCGCGGACATGGCCACGCAGGTCGAGGCGGCGCGGCTTCTCACCCTCAAGGCGGCGGTCCTGAAAGACGCGGGTCGGCCGGCGCGGGTGGCCTCCTCCATGGCGAAGCTGTATGCCAGCGAGGCTGCCAACCGGGTCGCCGCGGCCGCGCTCCAGATTCACGGCGGCTACGGCTACCTGAAGGACTTCCCCATCGAGCGGCACTACCGGGATGCGCGGGTCCTGACCCTGTACGAGGGGACCTCGGAGATCCACCGGCTCGTGATCGGCCGGCACCTGGCCGCCTGAGTCGCGCACGGCCGATTTCATCCCGCCGCCGGGCCAACCGGGTCGGGGCGGGCGAGGCGGCCAACCCGCAGAGACAGGAGAACACGGCGATGGACGACCGGAGCGCGAGGGAACGGCTCAAGGCCGAGGCGGCCCGCTGGGAGGAGGAGACCCTGAAGCCGCTCCTGGAGAAGGCGCCGGAGCGGGCAAAGGAGTTCAGCACCGTCTCCCACAAGCCGGTCGAGCGCCTCTACACCTCCCTCGACCTGCCGGCAGGGCGCTACCTGGAGGACATCGGCTTCCCGGGCGAGTACCCCTTCACCCGCGGGATCCACCCGACCATGTACCGGGGCAGGCTCTGGACCATGCGCCAGTACTCCGGCTTCGGGAGCGCCGCGGAGACCAACCAGCGCTACAAGTACCTCCTCAGCCAGGGGCAGACCGGCCTCTCGGTCGCCTTCGACCTGCCCACCCTCATGGGCTACGACTCCGACCATCCGATGGCGGCGGGGGAGGTGGGGAAGTGCGGCGTGGCGATTGACTCGCTCGAGGAGATGGCCACCCTCTTCGACGGGATCGCTCTCGGCGAGATCACCACCTCCATGACCATCACCTCGACCGCGGCAGTGGCCTGGGCCATGTACATCGCCGTCTGCGAGCGGCAGGGGGTCCCCTACGGCCAGATCGGCGGCACCCTCCAGAACGACGTCCTGAAGGAGTTCATCGCGCAGAAGGAATTTATCTTTCCTCTGAAGCCCTCCGTCCGCCTGGTGACCGACACGGTGGTCTTCGGGACCCGCTACCTCCAGAAGTGGAACACAATCTCCATCAGCGGATACCACATTCGGGAGGCGGGCGCGACCGCGATCCAGGAACTCGCCTTCACCCTGGCCGACGGCATCACCTACGTGGAGGACGCTATCCGCGCCGGCCTCGACGTGGACGACTTCGCCCCGCGCCTGTCCTTCTTCTTCGACCTGCACAACGACTTCTTCGAGGAGGTCGCCAAACTCCGGGCGGCCCGGCGCCTTTGGGCCCGCATCATGCGCGAGCGGTTCAAGGCGAAGCATCCCCGCTCCTGGATGCTCCGCACCCACGCCCAGACGGCCGGTGTCTCTCTTACCGCCCAGCAGCCCCATAACAACATCGCCCGCGTGGCCATCCAGGCTCTGGCCGGGGTGCTCGGCGGGACCCAGTCCCTGCACACCAACGGCATGGACGAG
>JAHFDC010000160.1 GCA_023249205.1 Candidatus Methylomirabilota bacterium | reverse complement strand
CGCCAGGCGAAGGGTAAGGCCATGGTGAACCTCCTGTCGCTGGCCGAGGGGGAGCGGGTGGCGACGGTGCTGCCGATTCGCGAGTTCGAGGCGGGGGGATTCATCCTGTTCGCCACTCGGCAGGGGAAGGTGAAGAAGACGGAGCTGGAGGCGTACTCGCATCCGCGCGCGGGCGGGATCCAGGCCATCGCGCTGGAGGAGGGCGATGAGGTGATGGCGGCCCGCCGGACGGACGGCCAGCGCGAGGTCGTCATGTCCACCAAGAAGGGGATGATCATCCGGTTCTCCGAGGAGGAGGCGCGGCCCATGGGTCGCGTGGCGGCCGGGGTCCGGGGGATCGACGTCGAGGACGGCGACCAGGTGATTTCCGCCGAGGTGGTCCTGGAAGGGGCCGCCCTGCTCACGGTCACCGAGCGGGGCTACGGCAAGCAGACCCCGCTCGAGGAGTATCGCCTCCAGGGGCGGGCCGGGAAGGGGATCATCGACATCAAGACCGGCGGCCGGAACGGGGACGTGGTGGGGGTGATCCAGGTGCGGCCGACCGACGACATCCTGGTCGTCACCACCAAGGGGAAGATCATCCGCATCCACGCGGCGGATGTGTCGTCTCAGGGGCGGAACACATGGGGGGTGCGGGTGATCGACCTGGACCCCGACGATCGGGTGGGGAGCATCGCGCGGGTCGAGGCTGAGCAGGCCGGCGACTCATAGCGCGCCCCGCCGCCGCGGGGTTTGACAGCGGCCGCTCTGGCGGCCTATTTTTTTATCCCTATGCTGGACCTCAAATTCATTCGGGAGCATTCTGAGCAAGTTGCACGGGCCCTGGAAACTCGGGGTGGGGCGGAGCTCGTCAAAAAGTTGCTGGCCCTCGATTCCGATCGCCGGCGCCTACTTAAGGAGGTCGAAGACTTGAAGGCTGAGCACAATCGCGCCACAAAAGCGATGGCGCGTGAGTATCCCGGAGGGGCGATCCCCGGCGGACTGCGCGAGCAGATGCGTTCGAAGTCGGATCGGATTAAGGAGCTGGACGGGACGGTTGGGGCGGTGGAGCGGGAGATCGAGTCGCTGCTTCTGCAGCTCCCGAATCTTCCGCATTCGAGCGTGCCTGTCGGTGGAGCGGAGGCAAGCCAAGAGGTCCGCCGCTGGGGATCCCCGCGGCGATTCGGCTTCACCCCGAAGCCTCACTGGGAAGTGGGGGAGGGGTTGGGGATTCTGGACTTCGAGCGCGCCGCGAAACTCGCCAAGTCGCGGTTTGTGGTGCTCTCGGGAGCGGGGGCGCGTTTGGAGCGGGCCTTGGTTCAATTCATGCTGGACCTTCACACGCGGGAGCATGGCTACCGGGAGGTCTGGGTGCCGCACCTGGTCAATGTGGAGACGATGATCGGCACCGGCCAGCTGCCGAAGTTCGAAGAGCAACTCTTCAAGACGCTCGAGCCCGAGGGAGAGCGTTCCCTCTATCTGATCCCGACCGCCGAGGTGCCTGTCACGTGCCTTCACGGCGATGAGATTCTGAAGGAGCAGGAGCTGCCGAAGCGCTACGTCGCGTTCACCCCGTGCTACCGCCGGGAAGCGGGCGCGGCAGGCCAGGACACGCGGGGGATGATCCGGCAGCACCAGTTTGACAAGGTGGAGCTGGTCAAGCTCGCGCCGCCGGCCACCTCGTATGACGAGCTGGAATCCATGGTGGCAAACGCCGAGGAGGTGTTGAAGCGGCTGGAGCTGCCGTATCGGGTGGTGCTCCTGGCCACGGGTGACACGGGTTTCGCATCGGCCAAGACCTACGATCTCGAGGTCTGGTTGCCGGGACAGGGGAAGTACCGGGAAATCTCCTCGTGCTCCAATTGCGAAGCATTTCAGGCCCGCCGCGTCCGGATCCGCTACCGCCCCTCGGCCGGAGGCAAGGCGGAGTTCGTTCACACGCTCAACGGCTCCGGGCTCGCGGTGGGCCGGACGTTAATCGCCATTCTGGAGAACAACCAGGAAGCCGATGGCAGCGTGATGATCCCGCCGGCCCTCCGTATGTACATGGACGGGCTGGAGCGGATCACGCCGGGTTTGTAAGAACGGAGGGGTGGCCGAGCGGTTGAAGGCGCCGGTCTTGAAAACCGGAATCCCGCAAGGGATCGGGGGTTCGAATCCCTCCCCCTCCGCCAAGACCTCGGAGGGGGGCTTACGCCCCCCTTTCGAACCTTCCCCCAAAGGGTTGCGCGGGCTTTCGTGGGAGAGCGCAATGCCTTATAGTGGGAAGGCTTGACGCTTGGGAGAGGTGGCCGAGCTGGCCGAAGGCAGCCGCCTGCTAAGCGGTTACAGGGGCAAAACCTCTGTCCCGGGTTCGAATCCCGGCCTCTCCGCCACGGCGCCCATAGCTCAGCTGGATAGAGCGTCGGACTACGAATCCGAAGGTCAGAGGTTCGAATCCTCTTGGGCGCGCCATTTCGACCCCCCGGGAGGTCACGCTTCCCGGGGGGTTTCCGTGCTCTTGCCCCTCTGAGGCCGCCGCCGTGCTCGCCCGCGCACGCCCGGAACAACGAGGTGTGCTAGCATTAGTACGCCGTGGCGAGCGAGCGGGCAAGCGATAAGGGGTTCATGCGGCAGGCGCTTGTCGAAGCGCGCAAGGCGCTGGCCGAGGGCGAGGTACCCGTGGGCGCCATCGTTGTGCACGCCGGTGAGGTGATCGGGCGCGGGTACAACCAGCCCGTCGGCCTGAGCGATCCGACGGCTCACGCCGAGGTGCTCGCGCTGAGGGAAGCCGGGTTGAAAGTGGGCAACTACCGGCTGCCGGGCGCCACGCTGTACGTGACGGTGGAGCCGTGCCAGATGTGTTGTGGGGCTGTGCTGCTGGCCCGGCTGGAGCGCGTTGTGTACGGCGTACGGGAGCCGAAATCGGGCGCCGCCGAGTCGCTCTACCGGCTCCTCGATGATCCCCGCGTGAATCACCGAACGACGGTGGAGGGTGGTGTCCTCGAAGAGGAATGCCGGGCTCTTCTCACCGCATTCTTTGAAACGAAAAGACTCTAGCGTTGATCCGGAGGGGTGGCCGAGCCCGGTTGAAGGCGTCCGACTCGAAATCGGATAGGGGCCCAGAAGGTCCCTCGGGGGTTCAAATCCTCTCCCCTCCGCCATTTGGTCGGAGGGGGCCTCGATCGGGCCCCCTCCGAGTCCTCCCCCATGAGGGTTGCGCGGGCGAAGCCCGCGCTCGAAGAGTCGACTCGGACGGGAGACAGTCATGGGAGAGGTGCGGGAGCGGCTTAACCGGCACGACTGGAAATCGTGTGTGCGCCCAAAAGGCGCACCGGGGGTTCAAATCCCCCCCTCTCCGCCACCATCTTTGAGCTTTGCCGTCGGGGCGCCTTCGCGCCCGAAGGTCGGGAAGTCGATCGGCGAGGCAATTTCTACTTGGCCGTGCTAGACGGGGAGGTAGCGGTGCCCTGTAGCCCGCAATCCGCTAGAGCGGGGTTGAATCCCCTCTCGAGGCTTCCTCG